>JANPIQ010000165.1:0-1858 GCA_031425075.1 Sphingomonadales bacterium | reverse complement strand
AAACTGGTCACATCCAAGAAGACACGCTCGTGTCGATAAATCCATAGACTTTCTGGCATCAGTCAAATTCCGCTACCGCAGGTTTCGTTCAACATAGCGTTCACGTTTGGCACTTCGTACCCCACGAACGCTTAGTTGTTGGCGGTAGTTGTTATTTTTCTTCACACTCGTAAAGGCTTCCACCCCCGCAAGAAAAGTAAATTTTGTTGTCAGAGTAAGTTATACCAGATATATTTCCTTCACCTTTTAGTTTTTTCTCGTTTATAATTGTTCCTTTTTCTTTGTCAATGGTCAGTAATTTTGATGAATCATTTAATACAAATATATTTTTGTTAGCGATTGCAGGTATTGTTTGTATTGAGCCTTCTGTTCCAACTTTCCAGTTTAAGATAGCTTCCGTTTGTGAAATCGAATATGAGTAAAAAAAACCTTGTTCATCTCCAAAGTATATATTATTCTCTTCAATTATTAACTCTCTTATAGAACTTCTTACACCTGTCTCTATTGTATGTGCCAATGTGCCGAATTTCAAATCATAAAAGTTTAGAACTCCGTGTCCCGAAGCAATAACAAGGTGCTTAAATATTTTTGGGTTAAATAAGTAAGTCGAAGGTTCATTTTGCGTCCAAACTTGAATTCCATTTGTCAAATTCAAACAATATATGTCGTTATCAATGCAGTTGTAAGCATATCCGTCATAGATTATAGGAATGTAGGAATGTCCTTTATTACTTTGTTTCCATATGATATTTCCGCTTTGTGTGTCAAGACACCAAGTTGATTTTGACCTTGCTTGAATACCTGAAAACACTATTCTTTTCTCATATTCATTTGAAACTGGTCCAATGTTACTTTCGTCTGTTTTAAACTTCCATATCACTTCTCCATTTTCAAGGTTTAAGCTCAAAATAAATCCATTCATGCAGCTCGCAATAAGTGTATTATCACTACTGACGATTATGTTGTTAATTACGTGATTCTGACTAAACTCCCATATCAAGTCAAATGAAATAATATTTAAGCACTGTATTCTGCTTTCGATAAACCCTTTTTTGTCGTAAACAAAGATTAAATATATTTTGTCACCAAAAATTATTGGTTGTCTCGGTTTATTGTTTCGTTCCCCTTTTAGTTTATACTCTTTTATGACTTTGATTTCCATAGTGTCTTTTTACAATTACCGCCAACGATAGGGCTTTGCGATGTTGGGGGATTTGAAAATCTTCCGCCCGGAACCGCTGCCCAATTGAAATACTGAAGATGAAGATAAGAACAAAAAGCTACATTGAAAAACTTCTGCCCGAACCGAAGCCCAACAGCGAACCAATGCTGATGTGTATTGCTTCTGCCCCAATATTGCAAAACCCGCTGTTGGTGGCAGTAAAAGTTAGATAGTCTTCAAATATTAATAAATCTTTCGCTTAGCAAAGTAATTGCTATTAGAATAATTATCCATAAATATTTCTCATAAAAATAAAGTAACAGTCCAACTATGCTAATTATTGTCGAGATAAAAGCAATAAATATAAACTGTTTATTAATTTCCCAAATCGTGTTTTGTGAAATTATCGGACTTACTAATTGATAGTTTGTTTGATAAATTGATATGAATTGTCCAACTATTGTCAGTAACAAAAAAATCATTGAAATTTTTGCAGCTATCTTAACCCGCTTTTGTTTTTCCATCAATTTAATAAGTCTAGTTTTAAAATTTTGTTTTAGGCTCAACCCTTAAATTGGGCTGATGATTAAACATTGTTGATAATTTCTTAAATCTGGCTTTAAAAGAAGTTCAAACGTTTCTTGCAAAGCCTTTTTACCTCTCTTTCGGAGGTTATGCAAAAACTCAAAATACCCT
>JANPIQ010000164.1:0-24236 GCA_031425075.1 Sphingomonadales bacterium | reverse complement strand
CTGCTCGATCGGCCTGCGATCGGCGTTGTCGGCGCGCGCAATGCGTCTGCGGCGGCGATCCGGTTTGCGCGCGGGCTGGCGCACGATCTGGCCGATGCCGGCATTGCCGTCGTTTCGGGGCTGGCGCGCGGCATCGATACTGGGGCGCATACAGGCGCACTTGATGGCGGGACGGTTGCGGTGATCGCCAGCGGGATTGACATTGCCTACCCCCCTGAAAATGCGGCGTTGCAGGAAGAGATCGCGACGCGTGGCCTGCTGATTGCCGAACAACCACCGGGCCGCGAACCACTCGCGCGGCACTTTCCGTATCGCAACCGGATCATCGCCGGGATGTCGCTTGGCACCGTCGTGGTCGAGGCAGCGCCCAGATCGGGATCGCTGATCACGGCCCGGCTGGCAGGCGAGGCGGGGCGCGAAGTGATGGCGGTGCCGGGATCGCCGCTCGATCCGCGTGCGCAGGGGTGCAACCAGCTGATCCGCGACGGGGCCACGCTGATCCAGTCCGCCGCTGATGTGCTCGAAACGATCCGGCCTATCGCGGGTCGTTCGCTGGGTTCGGGGAACAGCGATTTCCGCCCGCAACGCATGTCCTCCGATGCCTCCGATTACGAACGTGCCAAGGTGACCGCAATGCTGAGCCACGCGCCGGTTTCGGTTGATGAGATCATCCGCCAGTCGGGCCTGCCGCCTGCCACGGTGCAGACGGTGCTGCTCGAACTCGAACTGGGCGGCCGGATCGAGCGTCATGCCGGCGGACGCGTAAGCCTGGTTTGAGCGGCGATGGGTGCGATGGAAAAATGGCGGATTTCTCACAAATTTGGGGGTTAATCAGGGGGGTGGGCCCGCTGCGCCCGCATTTCAAACCGGACAAACCGCACCGATAATCGCGTGCCAATCGTCCGCTTTGTCCGGTTTGGAATATCGCCGCGCCAAGGCAGGTTTTCTGGCTGTGCGCGACGCTGACGAGGCTTTGCAAGGAAAGAGACGGTGGCATCGCACCAATATGCCATGACGGCATCGTTTTAGGACAATCGATTTGGCACCGCCTAGGACAATTCGACCTGACGATGCGCAAAAATCACCCCATCACCAGCGGCCCATGATCGAGCTTGGGCAGCACGTGCCGCGCGAACAGATCGCATTCGGCCTTGTGCGGATAGCCCGACAGGATGAACGCCTCGATCCCTTCGTCCTGATATGCGCGGAGCTTCGCCAGCACCTGATCGGGATCGCCGACGATCGCGGCGCCACAACCCGAGCGCGCGCGCCCGATCCCGGTCCACAGATTATCCTCGGCATAGCCATCGTTCGCGGCATTTTCACGAAGCGCGGCCTGCGCGGCCACGCCTGCCGACTGGCTGTCGAGCGATTTGGCGCGGATTTCCGCCCCCCTCGCGGCGTCGAGTTTCGAAAGCAGCCGGTCAGCTGCCGCGCGCGCTTCGGCCTCAGTCTCGCGGACGACGACATGCACACGGTAGCCATATTTGAGGCTGCGGCCAAAGGCAGCCGCGCGCTGCTTCATATCGGCGATGATCGCACGGACGTTGGGCATCGTATCGGGCCACATCAAAAACACGTCGCAGCCTTTGGCGGCGGCGTCGCGCGCGGCAGGCGAGAGGCCACCGAAATAGAGCGGCGGGCATTTGCCGCTGACGGTCGTCACGCGCGGCGGATCGAGCTTCAGCTTCCAGAATTCGCCGTCATGGTCGAGCGGGTGACCATTGAGCATCGTCTTGAGGATCGCCATCGCCTCGACAGTGCGGCGGTATCGCGGTTCGCTGTCGAGCGTCTCGCCGGGCAGGTCAGACGAGATGATGTTGATCGTCATCCGGCCTGCCCCAGAACCATTGGCAGAAATCCTGTCGAGCGTCGCAATCTGGCGCGCGAGCTGCGGCGGCCAGCTTTCGCCGATGCGGACCGCCATCAGCAGGCGGATGCGACTGGTCAGCGCCGCAATCGCAGCGGCAAAGGCCGTCGTGTCGATCCCGAGCGCATAGCCCGAGGGCAGCAGGATATTGTCGAACCCGCCCGCTTCGGCGCCGAGAACGATGTTGCGGCAATGCTCCCAGCTTGAGGAGAGCATCGGATCGGGGACGCCCAGAAATTCGTAATCGTCATCGCAGAGGGCGGAAAACCAGCTGACTTCGCACGGACTGCTCATGGCAGCGGCTCTCCGCGCGCAGCGACAAGGACTTGATACCAGCTTTGGCGGGTCCAGCGCACCTTGAATACATCGGCGGCTTCGGCGATCCGCGCGGGCTGCTGCGATCCGATGATCGGGATCGGGCGCGCGGGATGCGCCATGACCCAGCTATACGCAGCGGCGGCGCGACTGACTTCGAATGCAGTCGCGACGGCCTGCAACGCTTCTGCGACCGCGAGTTCGCGTTCGGTGACGGGTGCCGCGATCCGGCCCTGCCCAAGCGGCGACCAGGCGAGCACGGCAAGATCATCGGCCATTGCCATATCGAGGTTGCCATCCTCGATCGGCCCCAATGCGAGCGCCGAAAACTCGGGCTGAATGCTTGCCAGCGGCGTATCGAGATAGCGCATCAGCGCCTGCGTCTGTGCAGGCGTGTGGTTCGACACGCCGATCGCGCCGATCTTGCCCGCAGCCTTTGCCGCCTCGAGCGTCGCGGCAAGTTCGTGCGGGTGCGTCAATATGTCGGGCCGGTGGATCTGCCACAGATCGATATGATCGACGCCGAGCCGGGTGAGCGAGGCATCGATCGCGAGCCGCATATAATCGTTGCTCGAATCATAGGGCGTGCCGATCCAGATACCGCCCTTCGACGCGAGCACCATTTGCTGGCGCAGCGACGGCGCTTCGGCAAAGACGCGGCCGAGCAGCAATTCGGCCGCGCCGAAGGGCTCGGCATTGTCGGGGCCGTAGATATCGGCCGTATCGAAAAGGCTGATCCCGGCGGCAAAGGCGGCCTCGACGCGGTCGCGCGCGGCCTTCACATCGTCTCCGGCAAAGCGCCACATGCCCCAGGCAATGGGGCTGACGTGCAATCCGCTCTTGCCGAGCGGACGCGATTCGGGTGAAAGCGTGATTTCAGACATCGCTGTCATAATGCACAGGACTCCGCAGATGGGAAGCAAAATACGGTTCGGGATCGTCGGATGCGGCATGATCGCGCAGGAACATATCCGCAATCTTGCGCTCATCCCCGGGGCGGAGGTCGTGGCGATTGCCGAGCCGGTTGCCGAGTGCATCGCGATGACCAGGGTGTCGCTCGGGGCAGGCGGCGAGTCGGTTCGGGTCCATGCAACAGCGGCGGAACTGGCGGCAGCAGGCGGACTTGACGCGGTGATCGTCGCAAGCCCCAACCACACCCACCGCGCGGTGCTCGAACCGCTGTTCGATGCCGGCCTCAACATATTGTGCGAAAAGCCGATTGCGACGACAATCGCCGATGCTCGCTGGATCGTCGAGCGCGCCGGGGCATCGGGTGGCATCTTCTGGACCGCGATGGAATATCGCTACATGCCGCCCGCCGCTGAGTTCATCCGGCAAATCCATGACGGGCGGATCGGGACATTGCGGATGCTGTCGATGCGCGAACACCGCTTTCCGTTCCTCAAGAAAGTCGGCGACTGGAACCGATTTTCGGCCAACACCGGCGGCACGATGGTCGAAAAATGCTGCCACTTCTTCGATCTGATGCGGCTGATCGTGCAAAGCGAGGCGGTGCGCGTCTATTGTTCGGGGGCGATCGACGTGAACCATCTGGGCGAACGCTATGATGGGCGCACGCCCGACATTATCGACAACAGCTATACGACCGTAGACTTTGCCAATGGTGTCCGCGCGATGCTCGATCTGTCGATGTTTGCCGATGGCGCAGAAAATCAGGAAGAACTGACTGCCGTGGGAGACAGGGCGCGGCTCGATTGTCTGATTCCGACGGGCGATCTGGTCTATGCGCCCCGGATGGGTTTTGCCTGGCCCAAAAGCGCCGAGCGCAGCCATATCCCCGTCGACAAAGCCGTGCTGGCCGCAGGGCACCACCATGGTGCGACCTTTTACGAACATGTGAAGTTTGCAGCCGCCGTCCGCGGCGAGGGGAAGGTCGAGGTGAGCGCGCATGACGGGCTGATGGCGGTCGCGATCGGCACCGCTGCCGAAATCAGCGCGCGCGAAAAGCGTGTCGTCGCCATGAGCGAGCTTGGTTTCGGCTGATCGCATCGTCTGTCGAAGGCCGCTTCCATCATGAAGGGGTTTGTGTTAGTTCCGATTTTGTGACAGCGATGTCAGACCGACATTCACGACCGGGGGGACGCTCCGGCCAGGGAGGACGAACATGAAAATCACCCAGATCACGATGGCGAGCCTGTTGGCGATCGCCGTCGCCACGCCCGCGCTGGCTCAGGATGCTGCCTCAGATGAAGGCGAAGTCGGCGAAATTGTCGTCACCGCGCAAAAGCGCGAACAGAGCATCCAGGATGTGCCGCTTGCGGTTTCGTTCGTGTCGGGCGCCGCGCTCGAGCGGCAGGGCGGGGTCAATATCGAAAATGCGCAGTATCTTGTTCCCAGCCTCAACTTCCGCAAATCGGGCTCCGCGCTCAACCAGTCGCTCTACCTGCGCGGCGTGGGCACCACGACCTTTTCGATCGGCGGCGAACCTTCGGTCGGCACAGTGCTCGATGGCGTCGTGCTCGCGCGGTCGGGCGAAGCGTTCAGCGATCTGGTCGATATCGACCGGATCGAAGTGCTGCGCGGCCCGCAGGGGACACTTTTCGGAAAAAATGCCAGCGCGGGCGTGATCAACATCGTCAGCCGACGCCCGGGAACCGAGCTTGGCGGATTTGTCGAAGGCGGCTTTTTTTTCGGTCAGGGTGAGGAGTATCGCGTCAAGGCCGGGATCGACGCCCCGCTCGGCGAAAATGCCGGGGCACGGATCACCGGGTTTTATTCGAAATGGGATGGCAATATCTTCAACGAAACGCTCGATCGCACGGTCAACGGCTATGAGCGTTATGGCATCCGTGGCATCTTCGAAGCGCGGCCTGCCGATAATGTCACGCTCACGCTGATTGCCGATTGGCGCAAGTCGAACGACGATTGCTGCGCCGAAGTAATCGGTGCGCCCGCGCGCAATGCCGATGGCAGCGTATTCCAGACGTTTCTCGATCGCGCCGCAACAGGGCTTCCCGCCATCCGCGGAGACAAGACGCGGCGGGTGCGCCAGAACCTCCTGACGCAGGCGCTCGAAAAGGCATGGGGCGTTTCGTTCCAGGCTGAGGTCGAAACCAGCGGGCCGACCGTCACTTCGATCACAGCCTATCGCAAATATGATTCGAACGAGATCCGGGACGGCGATTATCTCGGCCAGCCCTATGTTGGCGGTGGCGGCTTTATTCAAAGCCATGATTTCGGTCCGCAGACCGGCAATACGTTCACACAGGAATTGCGGCTGACATCGCCTGCCAACCAGACGATCGAGTATGTCGGCGGGCTGTTCTATTATGCCGCAGAGCAGGAACGGACCTTTACGCGAAGCAACGCCGCCTGCAGCGCGACCACGCTTCCCGCGCAGGGGTTGCTGCTGCCGTGCTCGACGGCACCCGGCGCATCGACGCTGACGTTCCCGATTGGCATTGCCAATTTCGGGACCACCTTCAAGAATATGGCCGCGTTCGGTCAGGCGACGTTCAACGTCAGCGACAGCTTCCGCATTCTGGCGGGGCTGCGCTACACGCATGATCAGCTGAACGGTTTCCATTCGCGGCGCACACCTGTTCCGGGAGCATCGCAGCCTGTTTTTGACCAGGGCGTGTTCAACGAGTTCATCCGGCAAATTGCGCTTGGCAATACGGCAGGGGCTCAGGCAGCGGCCGTTCTTGCCTCGAACGGAATTCCGTTCCGCCAAAAGGTCACAAACGAAAACCTGTCGGGCAAGGCTGGCGTCCAGTATGACGTGTCTGAAGACGTGATGGGCTACGCGACCTATTCGCGCGGGTATAAGGGGCCGGGCCTCAACATCTTCTTCAACCTCAATGCAAACGGCACACCGCCACTCGCGCCCGAAACCGCCGACAGCTATGAAGTGGGGCTGAAGAACAGCTTCCTCGACGGGCAGCTGACGCTCAATATCGCGGGCTTTTACGCCAAGTATAAGAATTTCCAGGCGAACAACCCCGATTTCGTCCTTGGGCAGCGCGTGACGCGGTTCAGCAATGCCGGGACGGTTTCGACGCGCGGTGTCGAAGTCGATATCCTCTACCGCCCAACGCGCGAATTCCAGCTGTCGGGCGGTGTTGCCTATACCGATGCCAAGGTGGACCGTTTCCGGCTGGCACCGGGTCAGGCTGAAGCCGATCGTGTTCCCAACGGCACACAACTGCCCTTTTCGCCCAAGTGGAAGGCATCACTGGCGGCGAATTACACGATCGAAACCGGCGGCTTTGCCAATATCGAACTCGGCGCACAGGGATCGTATCAGGCCAAGCAATTGTCGCTGCTCGTCGCAAGTCCGCTGATCCGCCGGCAGGGCACGATCAAGGATTACGGCCTGCTCGATCTGTCGCTCGCACTGGTCGATGCCGATAATCGGTATCGCATCGCGTTCCTCGCCAAGAACGTGTTCGATACCAGCTTCACGGCATCAATTGCCGACGGCAACGTGCTCGGTGCCGGAACCGGGTCCGCTGCTTATCGCTACATCATCCCGCGCGAAGCCGATCGCTATTTCGGCGTCACCGCGCGCGTCAATATCGGCGGCAACTGATCGTTTCTCCCGTGGTCGCACTCCGGGGAAGGGGGAAAGAGCCGGAGGCGTGATCCTCCGGCTCTTTTTTGTGGGATAGGGATAAATATGGCCGAATCGAGCACAGCAGCACCCACCGCGATATCGCCGCGCATCGCATGGGGGCTGTTTGCGGTTCTCTGCATCGCAGGCATCTTCAACGCGATGGACCGCCCGATCATCGCGATCCTCAAACCCGACATGTCGGCCGAATTCGGCTGGACCGATGAGGATTTCGGCAATCTGGGCTTCATCACGCAGATGGCAGCGGCCTTTTCGTTCCTGATCACCGGCTGGCTGGTCGACAGGCTCGGTGTGCGGCGGTCGATGATCGCAGGGGCAGCGTCATGGAGCCTTGCTGCGATGGCGCATGGCTGGGCCATCGTCGGCTGGCATGTCGTTGCCGCGCGCGTCGGGCTGGGCGCAACCGAGGCGGTGCAGACGCCGCTGACGATCAAGACCGTGGCAACGCTATTCCCGCCCGACAAACGCTCGTTCGTGTTTGGCACGGGGACTGCGATTGCGGGGCTGGGCACTATTTCACTGCCCTTTTTCATTCCACTCTTGTCCGACAGCTTCGGCTGGCGCGGCGCGCTGATCTTCGGAGGGGTTGGCGGGTTCCTCTCGCTTGCGATCTGGCTGTGGCTCGCGCGCGGGATCGTCTTCGATGACAAGGCCGAGGATGAAAGCCTCGATTTCAACGACGACGCCGAACATTATGGCCCGATCCTGAAGGAACGCCGGACATGGGCGATCGTCGTTGCCAAGGCGATTTCGGATTCAACCTGGTGGCTTATCAATTTCTGGCTGGCCGATTTCTACCGCAAGCAGTTCGGCCTTTCGACCACCGAGCTGGCGATCCCGCTTGCAATTGCGTTTGCCGGATCGGGGGGAGGCGCGTTCTTTGCAGGCTGGCTGTCGACGCGGCTGCTCGAGGCCGGGTGGAGCGTGAACCGGGTGCGCAAGGGCGTGATGCTGGGATCGGCGCTGATCGTGCTGCCGATGCCGCTGGTGCTCCAGCTCAACAGTTTCTGGCCGGTCGCGATAATGATGGGGATCGTCATGGCGGGGCATCAGGGGTTTTCGCTGTCGATCTTTTCGATCATCACCGACGTGGTGTCGCGCGCCAAGGTCGGGCGGGTGACCGCGTTCGGCGCGTTCATGGGCAACATGTCGGGCGCATTCATCGTCAAGATTACCGGAATGGTGTTGATGGCGGGAATGGGATATATGCCGGTATTCCTGTTTGCTGGGCTGTCGTATTTGCTGGCGCTCGGCTGGCTGCATTTGCTGCTGCCGACGATCTGGCGCAGTGCTGCTGCCTGATATGCCCACATCTTCCGTATGCCTGAGCTTGTCGAAGGCCTGTTCTTTTGCGCGCCCACCGATTCAGGACAGGGCTTCGACAAGCTCAGCCAAGCGGGTAGGGGGTTTCGCTTTCATAGCATGACCCAGCGCCAGACCCCGCTTGCCGCCGATCTGTTCGGCGATCTGCTCGAACCCGAAACGCCGCAGGCGGGCGGCGTCCGGGCCTATTTCCCGGGGCTGGCGATGACACTGGTGGCAGCCCTCGCGGCGGCGTGGATTTCGGAACATTATGGCGCGCCCAAGATGCTGATGGGGCTGCTGATCGGTCTTGCGTTCAATTTCGCCAATGGCGATGCGCGGCTGCATCCGGGGCTTGGCTTTGCGTCGAAGACCCTGCTGCGCTGGGGGATAGTGATTGCAGGATTGCAGGTAACGCTCGCTCAGATTGTCGGCCTCGGCTGGGCAGGGTTTGGGTCGATCCTTGTCACCGTCGGGATCGTGATGCTCGCAGGCGTCGTCGCGGCCCGGACGATGGGGCTGTCGAGCGCATTCGGCACGCTGGCGGGTGGCGCTGTCGCAATCTGCGGAGCGTCGGCGGCACTCGCGCTATCGAGCGTCCTCGGCGAGAAGCGGTCGAGTCAGGCGCAGCTCACGCTCGTACTCGTCACCGTTTCGGCAGCAAGTGCGATTGCCATGTCGCTCTATCCGATCCTGGCGCAATCGCTTGGCTTGAGCGCAGTTCAGGCGGGCTGGTTCGTCGGGGCGTCGATCCACGACGTCGCGCAGGCGCTTGGTGCGGGCTATTCGATCTCCAACGAGGCAGGCGAGACCGCGACGATCGTCAAGCTGACGCGCGTCGCGATGCTGGCGCCGGCGCTGTTTCTGGTCGCAATGGCCTTTCCGTCGGATAAGGGCCAGGCGCGAACGCGGATCGGGGTGCCGTGGTTCGTGGTTGGTTTCTTCGCGCTGGGTGCGGCCAATTCACTTGTAGCGATGCCGGTCCAGATCACCGAAGCAGCGCGCGAGGCGACAAGCTGGCTGCTGTTGCTCGCGGTCACCGCGACCGGCATCCGGTCACCGATGCACCTGCTGCTCGGGCAGGGCTGGCGCTCGGCGATGCCTGTCGTTGTCGCGACACTGGTGGCTTTCGGATTGAGCCTTGCCGCAGCGCTTCTGGTGGCCGGTTAACGCTCTAATTGGCTCGACAGCCAAGCGGAGCGGGTCCAAACCTGGCGCCATGAACAGGCTCACTCTTTTCGCTTTGGCCACGATCATCGCAGCCCCGATCACTGCCCAATCGGATCGCCCGCCGTTCGTTCTCGACGACGGGCAGAGCTTCTACCGGCTCGACGATGCGGTTCGCGCTGCAGGCGGTGGTGATGCAGTGATCACGATCGCGTCGGGCCGCTATCCCGAATGCGCGGTTGTCGAACGCGGGCGGCTCACGCTCAGGGCTGCGCAGCCGGGCACCGCGATCTTCGACGGGGGAGCGTGCGAGGGCAAGGCAACGATCGTCACGCGCGGCGATGAACTGCGGATCGAAGGGCTGGTGTTCCAGAACATCAAAGTGCCTGATCGCAATGGCGCAGGGATCCGGCTCGAACGCGGCGACCTCATCGTATCGGACACGCTGTTTCGCAATTCCGAACAGGGCATCCTCACTGCCAACGATCCGCAAGGGTCGATCAGCATCGACAAATCGACCTTCTCAGGACTTGGCGGCTGCCCCAACGGACAGTGTTCGCATTCGATCTACATCGGCGATTATGGCAAGCTCAGCGTGACACGCAGCCGCTTCGAACGCGGAACAGGCGGGCATTATGTCAAGACACGCGCCGCCGTGGTTGACGTCCGCGATTCGAGCTTCGACGATACCAGGGGCCGTGCGACCAATTACATGATCGACCTGTCGGCAGGGGCAACCGGCACGATTACTGGCAATGTCTTCGTGCAGGGCAAGGACAAGGAAAACTACTCGGCGCTGATCGCAGTGGCCCCCGAAGCGCGGAGCAACCGGTCGGCGGGGCTCGAAATCGCGAATAACGATGCCTCGATCGCACCGGGAATCGATCGCGCGACGGTGTTCGTCGCAGATTGGAGCCGCGAGCCGCTCAAGATCGGGACCAACCGCCTTGGGCCCGGCATCAAGGCGTTCGAGGCGCGGTGAGCGCAGCCTTAAGCCGGGCGGGATTGTAGAGCGAACGATCGCGGATTGAATGAATCGTTCCGGTCCAGCCTGCCCGGACGATATAGGCATCGATCTTGGCCAGCACGGTTGCCGTCGCCGCGCCGTCGCGAAGCGACTGCTGAATCTGAGCAATTTCCCGGTCTGATGCGGAAATCGCGTCGGTTATGTCAGGCGGATATCGCTCAGCAATGAGGGCAAGTGCCGAGCGCATGGCGCGTAACATCGCGAGGGCTGTATCCCGGTCCTTCAGCCTTAATGCAGTCTTCGTAGCTCCAACGCTAAAAACGTAAAACTCGATATCGGCCTCTATCGCGGTCGCGTCCTCGAGATCGCATGCCTTTGCATCGAGCGCGCGAACGGCATCGGTGAGGCCCGAAAGCACCCGGTCAGGCGGCTCGGCACCGTCGAACTCGTCCACGATCAAGCCGCGAATGAAGGCTTTGAGCGTGCCCGGATCGGTTCGTGAGACTTTCGGTGAATCAAAGGTCAAATCGGGAATCGGTTTTGGATTAAAAATGCCATCGCCACGATGCGAGCTCAAGAGCGACGACGTCACGTCGGCGGTTCCCGCCGGTCCGGACACGCCGGGAAAGACGAACGCCGTGTTGCCGCGTCCACCACGATGGCAACTGGCGCAACTGATGCCGGCGCGCGCGGCCTGGCCGCCGAGCAATAGCGGATCGCGAAAGGCAGCAAAACCGATTGCCAGATCGCTCAACGCGAGCCCATCCGGGTTGGCTACGCAGAGCCGGGGATAGCTCAAAAGCATTTCCACCCGCGCTTCGGGCGCAATCCAACGTGCTTCGCGGAGCGGAATGCCGTCACTCCCCGTCGCGCCGATCAGCGCAAGGCTCAGGAGTGCGGCGAGCGACCTGCGGATATCCATAGGCGCAGCTCCTCTGCTTCGGCACAGCCGAACCGGCATTGCGCATCGAGTGACGCCAGCATCGCCTTTGCGCCTGCCAGATCGCCGCGTTCGACCATCAGTTCGCCGAAATATTCCTTCGCGCCGCGATGATCGGGAGCGAGGCCAAGCGCTTGCCGGTAATAATCCTCGGCAACATCGAAGCGTTTGAGCTTTCGGTTGGCAAAGCCGAGATAGGTCAGGATATCGGGGTGCGGGCCGAAGCTCTCACGTGCCTTTCCGAGCGACACGATAGCCTCTTCATAACGCGTCTCGTTGATCAGGCTGACGGCTTCCAGATAGCGCGCATCGCCTGCCTCTGCGCTGGCGAACAGCAGCGATGTTTCGCGTGAGGCAGCAGGCGTGCCCGAAAGCACCGCCGTGATCGCGTCGATCGCATCCTTGAGCGATGGTGCTTCGGCGCAGCTGCCGCACGTTGCCGCGCGCGCCTGGAGGTTGGCAATCGTGGCTTCGGCCTTGCCCTTGTCACCGCCGCGTGCCTGAACAATCCCGAGTTCGCGCCACGCGCTCGTCATCGTGCGGTCGAGCTTGACCGCCTTGGTCAGCAGCCGCGCCGCGCCCTTGTTATCGCCGAGCCGTGCTTTGGAGACACCGCCAAGATAATGCGCATTGGCATCCTTGGGAGCGACAGAGATAACCCTGTCGAATGCCGTCGCGGCCGCTTTGAAATCGCCCGCGCTATAGGCAGCTTGCCCGGTGCGATATTCGGCCGCGGCATCATATTGGGGAACGCTTGCGCTCGGCATCGAACTCATGCCGCCGCCACCCCCGCCTGCGGCATGGCTGGCTGTCGCTAGCAGCATGGCTGTGGCACAGAAAACCAGTTTGCGCATCGTCACTCTCCCGATTGATTGCCCGAGGCTATCATGCCCTTGTGTCAGCGGCAATTGCTTGCCGACCCTGCTACAAGATCAAGGCAGCGGCCGTCGATCTCGCTTGCGGCTATCGGCAAATCGATCAGGCTGGCGAGCGTTGGCAAGATATCGACCACCTCGACGCCATTGGGCTGTTCGAACCCGCGCAACCCCTGTTGCCAAAACAGAATGGGCACCCGCCGGTCGTAATTCCAGATGCTGCCGTGCGTCGCGACATAGCCAAGGCCCGATGACGGGATCGGCGTCACGCGTTCCTTCAGAACGATATAGAGATCGCCCGACCGACCGGGATCGAAATTGGCGCGCACGCGGCCGATCATCGGCCAGGTTTCGGGCGGGCCGACAGGAATTATGGCCTCTGTCAGTTCAGCGCCAGTGAAAACAGTCTCGACATCGGGATGCGTCAGGATTGCGGCCTTCGCATCGGCAATCACGCCCGCGCGCTTGGCATCGGGAACCGTCGTTGCAAGGTAGAGATCGCCGAACAGCGCGCCGATCAGCACGGGTTGCGCAAGGCCATGTCTGGCGGCGAGCGCCGCATCGATGCTGGCGATATTGGGCGTCATGGCTACGCGCCTGGCGTCAGGGATCGCGGTCTCGATGTTGCGCTCAGGCAAATCATGCCCGCCATGATCGGCAGTCAGCACAACGTGATAGGGAATCTTGATGGCATCGAGTTTGGCAAACAGCCCGCCCAGCATCCGGTCGATCGCGTGGATCTGCGCGCACATTTCGCCGCCCGCCGTGCCGAAAGTGTGGCCGGTATAGTCGGTGCCCGACAGGCTGATCGCCAGCACATCGGTCGCCGGACCCTGGCCCAGCTTCATCTCCGCAAGAGCGCCTTCGGCAAGCTGGACAGTCAATCTGTCGAAGACCGGGCTCGACCTGAACCCGCGCACATCGCCCGGCTTAGGCGGCTTGAGTTCGCCCACGCTGCCGCCGTCTATCGCCACCGCAAGATTTGCCTTGGCGCACGCTGGAGGCAATTTTTCAACAGAAGGCTTGGCAATTGCGGCAGCGGCCGCCGCGTTCACCGCCGCAAGAGCCTTGGGCGGAGCGCCTTTCCAATCGCGATAGGTGGCATAGCCCTTGCCATCCCACCACCACGTGTGATCGGCCTTGTGCCCTGCCATCATCACAGCGCCGCGATCTTTCCCCGAAACCGACACGACGCGCGATTGCGGCGATATTGCCTTCAGCCGGTCTCCCAGCGTCGGCACTTTGAGGTGGACAGGCGATACGACATAGGCGTTCGAGTTGGTGCCCGGGATCGTTTCGTCTTCAGCGCAATAGACGGTGTGATCGGGCTTCCCATCGCGACCTGTGCGTTTGAGCTTCGGATCTGACCAGTCATTGGCGATGATGCCTGCGCGGCCCGGATGCACACCGGTCAGGATGGTTGCGTGGCCGGGGCAGGTTTCCGTGGCAGCGTGGCTTTGAAAGCCCGAGGGAAAGACCACACCCTGCATCAGTCTTTTTATCCCGCCAGTCATTTGGGTGCGGTGCGCGTTGAACACGTCGGTCGAATATTGGTCGATCGATATCGCAACGATAAGCTTGGGCCTTTGCGGGAGTTGGGCAAGCAGCGGAGCAGCACATGCCAGCCCGGTCAGCGCCGCAATCGATCGTAACTTCACGTGTAACGCTCCTGTCCAAATGTGTGAACCACGCTATATCGCGCTCTGCCATGTCACAAGGCTTGCCCATGATCTTCCGCATATTGGCGCTGATGGCGCTGGCCCTTGCGCTGCCCGCCAAGGCACAGACCAACATTCAGGCGACATTGCTTGCAGAAACGATGACACCGGCAGGTGGCAGCGATGTGACACTGGCCATCCGGATGACGCCCAAGCCCGGCTGGCATGGCTATTGGCAAAATCCGGGCGATGCGGGGCAAGCCGCGCGGTTCGACTGGAGCCTGCCCAAAGGTGCCACGATTTCTGCGCCGAGCTACCCGGTGCCCGAACGCCTGGTGATTTCCGATCTGATGAACCATGTCTTCAATGGCGAACACGCCTTGCTGTTCCGGTTGAAGCTGCCCGCGATGGCGGCCGGCACGGCGATCCCGCTCCGCGTCAAGGGCGAATGGCTGGCGTGTACCGATGAGATTTGCGTGCCTGAATCGGGCGAGATGGCGATCGATCTTGTTGCAGGCGATGGCAAGGCCACCGCACGCGCGCAGTTCGATGGCTGGCGCGCAAAGCTGCCGCAACCGGTGGGCAGCATGGCGGCATTCGAAGTCCGCGGCGAAACGCTGCGCTTTGCGATCCCCTATCCCGAAAATGCGCCGGTGGCGTCGCCCTGGTTTTATGCATCGACCGAAAATGCGCTGTCCTATGCCGAGCCGCAAATCGTGCGGCGGAACGGCGATGTGCTGATCGTCGAGACCAAAGCCGATGGTGATGCGCCTGCTGCCGTCGATGGCGTGCTGGCAATCGGTGGCGGGCGAGGGTTGGTCGTAAGCGCAAAGCCGGGCGCGGTCCCTGCAGGTGGCGACCTGATCGGCGAAGCTTCCAGCGTGACCGACTGGGCGACGATTCTCTTGGCCCTGACGGGTGCGATTGTCGGCGGGTTGATCCTCAACATCATGCCGTGCGTGTTTCCGATCGTCAGTTTGAAGGCGTTGAGCCTCGCGCGGGCAGGCGGCAGCGAGCGCGATGCTCGGATCGATGCGCTTGCCTATTCGGGCGGCGTGATCGCCACATGCCTCGCGCTCGGCGGCGTGCTGCTGGCGTTGCGCGCCGGCGGCACCCAGATCGGCTGGGCGTTTCAGCTGCAAAGCCCCGCAGTCATTTTGGGACTCCTCGTGCTGACAAGCGCAATCACGCTCAATCTTGCAGGTGTGTTCCATCTCAAGGGCTTCGGCGGTGGCGAGGCGCTAGTGGGGAAGGGCGGCGCGTCGGGCGCGTTCTGGACGGGCGCGCTTGCGGCATTTGTCGCGACGCCGTGCACCGGGCCATTCATGGCGGCAGCGTTGGGCGCGGCGCTGGTGCTGCCGGTGGCTGCTGCGCTCGCTATCTTTGCCGGGCTTGGGCTGGGAATGGCGATCCCGTTCCTGCTGCTCGGTTATGTGCCCTCGCTGCGCAGGCGCATGCCAAAGCCCGGCGCGTGGATGGTCAGCTTCCAGCGCTGGCTCGCCGTGCCGATGGCGCTGACAGCGGCGGCCCTGGTCTGGCTGTTGTGGCGGCAGACCGGCGCGCAAGGGCTGGCAATCGCGCTTGCTGCGTTGGCGGTGACCGCCGCGCTGGCATGGTTTGCCGGCCGCAAGGTGCAGGGCGGGCTGGGGTTTGCGCCGTTGCTGGCATCGGTTGCCTCCTTGTCGCTGATCGGCGGGGTGGCTTTGCCCGCAGTGTCCGCCGATACAGGGTCTGCAATTGCCGGGACCGAACGCTTTTCGGAGGAAAAGCTCGCCGCATTGCGCACCGCCAATCGCCCGGTATTTCTCTATTTCACCGCCGACTGGTGCCTGACGTGCAAGGTCAATGAAAAGGCCGCCATCGATCGTGACGAGGTGCAGGATGATTTTGCGGCCAAGGGTGTCGTGATCATGGCGGGCGATTGGACCAATGGCGATCCGGCGATCACGCGCTTCCTCGAAACGCAGGGGCGTTCGGGCGTACCGCTATATCTTTATTACAAGCCCGGCGCGACGATGCCGCAGATTTTGCCGCAAGTGCTGACGCCTGCGCTGCTGACCGGCTTGTAGCCTCGCAAACCCTCCCCTTCGAGAAGGAGAGGATCGCAGGGTTACCATCCTAGTCATCTTGGAGGCGAAGCGGGTTGGAAGGGATTGTCTGCGCTTGCCGCGCTGCTATGCGCTTTGTCATGCTCGATCCTTCTAACGCAGCCGATCGCGCGGCAGACATTGTCGTGCGGTCGCAAAAATACGGTGCCGATGCCGCAGATGCGGTCTATTCGGGCAATGCTTCATCACAGGTGCAGATCCGCCTTGGCGCTCTCGAAGATGTCGAGGGCTCCGAGGGCGAAGAAGTGTCGTTGCGGGTTTTTGTCGGCAAGCGATCGGCAAGTTCATCGACATCCGATCTCTCATCGCGCGCGCTGGATGCGCTGGCCGAACGTTGCGTGGCGATGGCGCGCGAGGCGCCAGAAGATGCCTATGCCGGGATTGCCGACGAAGCGCTGCTGATGCGAGACGCTCTTCCTGACCTTGTGCTGCTTGATAATCGCCACGTGACGCCTCCCGAACTGCGCGCCCTTGCCACTGCCGCCGAAGATGCAGCTCGAGCCGTGGCAGGCGTGACCAACAGCGAAGGCGGATCGGCGAGCCAGTCCAAAGCCACCTTCGCGCTGGCGACCAGCCATGATTTTGCGCGTGGATACGCGGGCAGCAGTTACAGCATTTCGGCATCGGTTCTGGCAGGATCGGGCGGCGCGATGCAGCGCGATTATGCCTATCATAGCGTCCGACGCTTTGCCGACCTCGAATCCGCTGAGGCGATCGGCACCCGCGCGGGGGAACAGGCGGTTGCACGGCTCAATCCGGTCAAACTCGCCAGCGGGGGATTGCCCGTCATATTCGATCCGCGCGCAGGATCGTCGCTGCTCGGCCATCTGGCAGGGGCAATCGCGGGCGCGGCAATTGCCCGCAAGACGAGCTTCCTGATCGACCGGCTCGGCGAAATGGTGTTCTCCGCAGGTGTGACGATCATCGATGATCCGCTTCGGATCGGCGGTCTTCGGTCGCGCCCGTTCGATGGCGAAGGGCTGCCAACGCGGCGCACGACAATCATCGACCGCGGGCGGTTGCCCGGCTGGATGGTCGATTGCGCCTCGGGCCGGCAGCTTGGCCTTGCGCCGACTGGCCATGCAGGGCGTGGCGGCAGCGGATCGCCCGGAACGTCGGTGACCAATTTGTATATGGAGGCAGGCAGCGTCACGCCTGCTGCAGTGATGGCCGATATCGGACTTGGCGTGTATGTGACCGAGCTGATCGGTATGGGCGTTAATGGCCTGACGGGCGATTATAGCCGCGGCGCTTCAGGATTTGTGATCCGCAATGGCCAGATTGCCGAACCGGTTGCCGAAATCACGATTGCAGGCAATCTCAAGGATATGTTCGCAAACCTTGTTGCGGCAAACGATCTTGAGATGCGCTATGCCACCAATGTGCCAACGCTCAGGATAGAAGGCATGATCATTGCCGGGGATTGAGACGCTGCTCGAACGCGTTGCCGCTGTCGCGGCCGAGGCGGGCGCGCTCGCGATGGCCAGCTGGCGCGGCGATTTTGCACAATGGGAAAAATCTCCGGGCGATCCTGTCAGCGCGGTCGATTATGCGGTTGATGCGCTGCTCAAGGACAGGCTCCACGCGATCGATCGTGACGCGGGCTGGTTGTCCGAAGAAACCGCCGACAATGCCGAGCGGCTGATGAAAAGCCGCGTCTGGGTGGTCGATCCGATCGATGGCACGCGCGATTTTGTTCGCGGGCGTCGCGGGTGGTGCGTATCGATTGCGCTCGTCGAAGGCGGCAATGTCATGATCGGCGTGCTCGATGCGCCCGCGCGCGGTGAACACTGGCGCGCCGTGGCAGGCGGCGGGGCCACGTGCAACGGCGGGCCGCTTTGCGCAGCAAACCGGACGTCGATCAGTGGCGCGCGTGTTCCTGCCGATAGCCTGCCCAGAACCGATGCCGATCTGGTTGCGGTCGACAAGCCCAATTCGATCGCACTGCGGATTGCGATGGTCGCTGCCAATGAAGCCGATCTGGTCGCGACGCTGCGCTGGGGGCATGAATGGGATATCGCCGCAGCTGCGCTGATCGCGGCAGAGGCCGGCGCAGTCGTGACCGATGCGAAGGGCGCGCCGCTGCGGTTCAATTCGACCAGAGCCGAAGCTTTCGGCGTGCTGGCATCGGCGCGGGGCATCCACAGCCAAGCCGCTGAACGGCTCGCCGAGCGCGCGGCAAAGTTGTCGTTGCGATGACCGATCCAATCAGCCTCAACCGGCTTTATGGTCGTGCCAAAGGGCATAAGCTGCGGCAGGGGCAGCAAGATCTGATCAATGACCTGCTTCCGATACTCGCAGTGCCCGATGGCGCGCTCGACGCAGTGACGCTGTTCGGATCGGATCGCCCGGTAGAATTCGAGATCGGTTTTGGCGCAGGCGAACATCTGGCCGCGCAGGCAGCGATGCGCCCCGATCATGGCTTTATCGGATGCGAACCCTTCTTGAACGGAACCGTGACTGCACTAACCCATATCCGCGATCGGAAGTTGGGCAATGTACGGTTGCATATGGGCGATGCGCTTGATGTGCTGGCGCGATTGCCCGACGCGTCGTTGACCTGCGTGTACCTGCTCCATCCCGATCCGTGGCCCAAGTCCAAACATGCCAAGCGGCGAATGATGAACGCAGGGCCGATCGCGCGGATCGCGGCAAAGCTCAAACCTGGCGGAGAGTTTCGTTTCGGCACCGATCATCCTGTCTATGTGCGTTGGGCGCTGATGCAGATGCAGAAAAGCGATGCGTTTGCATGGCAGTGCGGTTCGCCGCGCGATTTTCTCGAACGGCCGGATGACTGGCCCCAAACCCGCTACGAACACAAAGCGCGCTCGGTGTTTGGACATGAGGTCTGGTACTTTCGCTACCGGCGGTTGCCATAGTATGGGCGGGCGGACTGCCTATGCCAACGTAATTTTCGATCGGTTGCTAGAGTCGAAACAACCTTAATTGTTCGTTCTCGGCATAGGCCACTTGCCAAACCGCACAAGCTGGGGTTGATGGGGCAGAGGGAGAGGCGGTTACGTGTGCTAACGACCAACAGCGATTCTGGCAGCGGCGTGATTGCCAATGGAAATACAATTCGTGACCGGTCCGATTGGGACGCGGCCCGACGCGCGGTGCTGGCCGACCCTGGCGCGTTTCATGGGGAGGCCGCTGGCAAGGCTGTTCACTGGCATGTCCCCGAGCTGGGTTCGCGCGGGGCGTGGATCAGCCAGCGCGATGGCCAATGGTCTGGCTGGGATGCGCTGACCGCCGAGCCGATTATCGCCGATGTTGCAACCGGTTTCCGTCCCTGGACCACGGCATTCGACGCGTCCGATCCGCCGCATTGGCGCTGGTTTTCAGGCGGGCGCACCAACGCTGCATTTAACGAAATCGACAGGCATGTGCTGGCAGGCCATGGCGATGAGGCTGCGCTGATTTTCGAAGGCGACCGCTGGGATATGGCGGCCAATGGCGGTCGCGGTGCGCCGGTCGATTGTTTCAGCGTGTCGCGCAAACAGCTTCTTCTCGAAACCGCAAAATGCGCGATCGCGCTCGAGGCACTTGGGCTGAAGGCGGGCGACCGCATCGCGCTCAACATGCCGAGCATCGTGCCGCAGATTTACTGGACCGAGGCGGCCAAGCGGCTGGGCATTGTGTATACCGCGGTGTTCGGCGGGTTCAGCGACAAGACGCTGTCGGACCGGATTGCCGATGCAGGCGCGCGGGTGATCGTGACGTCCGATGGCAGTTACCGCAATGCGCAGGTCGCCGCATTCAAGACGGCCTACACCGATCCGGCGCTCGACAATTATGTGACGGTCGATGCGGCGCTGGCCGCGATTGCGGAGACCGATCTCGGGCTGGGCGATGCCGAGGCGGCGCTGATCCGTGACACTGTCGCCGAAACGCTGGCGGGCGAAGTGACCGTTGAACGGTCCGATGTGATGCGCGGCGTGGGTCGCGCGCTGATTGCGCTGGGGAAGGACGGGCGGATCAGCCCTGCCGATGCCGCGCGGGTGCGGATCGCGACCGCATCGAGCCTGGTAACACTGCCAAGCCGTGTCGATGCCGTGATCGTGGTCCGCCATACCGCACAGCCCGACATCGTCTGGCGGCCAGAGCGCGACAGATGGAGCCATGAGCTGACCGATGCGGCGCTGGCCACGTTGCTGGCCAAGGCGCGCGAGGCAGGATTCGCCGTTGCAACCGAGGCAGAACTGCTCGCCCTGCCTGATATGGATTTTGTCCGCGCGATCTGGGCCTCGTCGCGGCCGCTGCCGGTCGATGCCGATTATCCGCTGTTCTTCATCTATACCTCGGGTTCGACGGGCAAACCCAAGGGCATCGTTCACGTTCATGGCGGCTATACCGCAGGGATCGCGCAGACGATGGCCGCCGCGTTCGATGCGCGCGCGGGCGATACGATCTACGTCGTGGCCGATCCGGGCTGGATCACGGGGCAAAGCTATCTGATTTCGGCATCGCTGCTGACGCGGGTGACGACGATCATTTCCGAAGGATCGCCGGTGTTTCCGCACGCGGGCCGCTTCGCCTCGATGATCGAGCGCCACAAGGTTACGATCTTCAAAGCGGGCGTGACGTTCCTCAAATCGGTGATGGCCGATCCGTCGAACCTTGCCGATCTCGAACGCTACGACATGTCGAGCCTGCGCGTCGCAACATTCTGTGCCGAGCCGACCTCGCCATCGGTGCAGGCATTCGGAATGGCGAACGTCACGCCGCGCTACATCAACAGCTATTGGGCGACCGAGCATGGCGGAATCGCGTGGACGCATATGTTCGGCAACGACGATTTCCCGCTGCGCCCCGATGCGCATGCCTATCCGCTGCCGTGGATCGTCGGCGATGTGTGGGTCGAAGATGCCGAAGCTGGTGGCGGAGACGCCCCGTTCGCACGCGATGCCGCCGATGGCGTGGCGTGGCGGCGGGCCGATCCGGGTGAAAAGGGCGAGGTCGTCATCGCGGCGCCCTATCCCTACCTGGCGCGCACGATCTGGGGCGACACCGCCAATTTCCACGTCGAGAATGGCAGCGTGGTCGGCGATTGGCGCGGCGACGCGGCGCGCTGGGTCTATGGATACTGGAAACGCTGGCGCGGTGCCTGGGCCTACACGCAGGGCGATTTCGCGATCGCGCATGATGATGGGTCATTCTCGTTCCACGGACGCAGCGATGATGTGATCAACGTCTCGGGCCACCGGATGGGCACCGAGGAAATCGAAGGCGCGGTTTTGCGCGACAAGACGCTCGATCCCGATTCGCCCGTCGGCAATGTCCTCGTTGTCGGCGCGCCGCACCGCGAAAAGGGGCTGACGCCGCTCGCATTCGTCGTGCCCGTTGCAGGTCGCAAGTTGACGCATGAGGACAAAAAACGCCTGTTCGACCTCGTCCGCACCGAAAAGGGCGCCGTCGCGGTGCCTGCCGATTTCATCGAGGTCAGCCAGTTTCCTGAAACGCGCAGCGGCAAATATATGCGGCGGATGGTGCGCGCGCTTGTCGAAGGCGGCGACGTTGGCGATGTGACGACGCTGCGCAATCCCGAAAGCCTGACCGAACTCAAGACAGTGATCGATGATTGGCAGCGCAAGCAGCGCATGTCCGAAGAACAGACGCTGTTTGAGCGCAACCGCTATTTCCTGGTCCAGTATAACGCGGTCGCGCCGGGCAAACGCGTGGCAACGGTCACCGTCACCAACCCGCCGGTCAACGCATTGAACGAGCGCGCGATCGACGAGCTTGTGATCGTCGTCGATCAATTGTCGCGCAAGGACGATGTCGTTGCGGTCGTGTTTACTGGCCAAGGCACCAGCGCATTCGTTGCTGGGGCCGATGTGCGCCAGTTGCTCGAAGAGGTCCACAGCATCGAAGAGGCGCTGGTGCTGCCCAACAATGCGCAGCTTGCGTTCGCGCGGATCGAGGCGATGGGCAAACCGTGCATCGCCGCGGTGCAGGGCGTGGCGCTTGGCGGCGGGATGGAGTTCGCGCTCGCCTGTCATTACCGCATCGCCGAGCCGTTCGCGCGCTTCGGACAGCCCGAAATCCGGCTGCGGTTGCTCCCCGGTTATGGCGGAACGCAGCGACTGCCGCGATTGCTGGCTGAAAAGCATGGGGCGCAAGGCGTGCGCGATGCGCTCGATCTGATCCTCGGCGGGCGGAGCATCGATGGTGCGGCGGCCACAGAGATTGGCCTGATTGATGAGCTGGTCAGCGGCGGCGATGACGCGCTGGCGCTTGCCCATGCAGCGGTCCGGGCGTTCGTGCGCGATGGCGTGGCAAGCCCGCTCGGGGCGGCGTTTGCCGCGCGGCAGGCAATGACCGCGCGCTGGGCAGAACCGGCTTCGGTCGATCTCGACACCGTTATGGCCGATGATTTCCTCCAGCGCGTCTTGCGACAGCTCGATTGGGCAGGACGCGGCGTCGCGGGCCAACGCGCGCTCAATGCTGTCCGCACCGGACTGACGCAGGGAATGGCGGCAGGCCTCGCGCGTGAGGCGCAGCTGTTCGCCGAAGCCATCGTCGATCCGCAAGGCGGCAAGACCGGTATCGCGCAGTTCCTCGACAAGACCAGCCCGCCGCTGCCGGTACGCCGCGATGGGCTGTGGATCGATGAGGAGCACGCCCCGCGCGGTGCCGCGCTCGAGACGAGTGGCGATCTGCTGCCGGTCGGTGCGCCCTTCTATCCCGGCGTCACGCCGATCCCCGACTGGCAATATGCGTTCGGCATCGCGCGCGATCCTGAAACGGGCGCGCCGCGTTTCGGGCCGCCTGCGAGCCATGAACGCGAACTGATCGTGCGCACGCCTGAGCCTGCGGCAAACGATGTGCTGCTGTACATGCTGACATCGGAAGTCAATTTCAACGACATCTGGGCGCTGACCGGCATTCCGGTGTCGCCATTCGATTCGCATGAGGAAGACGTCCAGATTACTGGATCGGGCGGGATCGGGCTGATCGCCGCATTGGGCAGCGAAACAAAGGCGCAAGGGCGCGTGAAGGTCGGCGATCTTGTCGCGGTGTATTCGGGCACCAACGATCTGCTCTCGCCACTCGTCGGCAGCGATCCGATGTATGCGGGCTTCGCAATCCAGGGCTATGAGACCGAAACCGGCAGCCATGCGCAGTTTTTGACGGTGCAAGCACCGCAGGTTCACGCTGTCCCCGCCGATCTGACACTGGAGGCGGCAGGCAGCTATATTCTCAACCTCGGGACGGTATCACGCTGCCTGTTCACGACGTTGCAGATCGTGCCGGGGCGGACGTTGTTCGTCGAAGGCTCGGCGACCGGCACCGGGCTCGATGCGCTGCGCAGTGCGGCGCGGACGGGTTTGCAGGTAACCGGGCTCGTCTCGAGCCCCGCCCGCGCGGCGTTCGTGGCCGGGCAGGGGGCAGTCGGCGCGATCGATCGCAAGGATGCGCGCTTTGCCGATCTGTTCTGCACCGTTCCCGAAAATGCTTCAGAGGCCCGCGCGTGGGAGGCTGCTGGCGCGCCGCTGGTCGCTGAGTATGAGGCGCTGAACGGCGGCAAACGCGCCGATTATGTCGTCAGCCATGCAGGCGAAACGGCGTTTCCGCGCAGTTTTCAGATGCTCGGCGAAGGCGGCACGCTCGCATTCTATGGTGCGTCATCGGGTTATCATTTCAGCTTCATGGGCAAGCCGGGCAGCGCTTCGCCCGAAGACATGCTGCGACGCGCGGCATTGCGCGGCGGTGAAGCCGTGCTGATCTACTACGGCCCGCGCTCGACCGATCTGCTCGATGAGGCAGGTCTTGAAATGATCGAGGCGGCGCGGAGGCTCAATGCAAAGAGCGTTGTCGCGACGACCACCGACGGCCAGCGCGAATTCCTGCAATCGCTTGGCCTTGAAGACACGATCGAAGGCATCGTCAGCCTTGAAAGCATCTCGCGGCGCGATGGCGAGAATTTCCTCTGGCCCGATACGATGCCGCGGCTGCCCGACGCCAAGACCGACATTGAAGCGTTCAAGGCGGCGGTACGCGATTATCAGGATCGCGTGATGAAGCCGTTCGGCTCGGCCATCGGCAAAATTCTCCGCTCCCCCGATAATCCGCGCGGCAGCCCCGATGTGGTGTTCGAACGCGCTGCGCACGATACACTCGGCGTGTCGACCTCGCTGGTCAAGCCGTTCACCGGGCGGGTAGTGTTTTCCGAAGATTTGAGCGGGCACCGCTTTACCTTTTACGCGCCGCAGGTGTGGACGCGGCAGCGGCGCATCCTGATGCCCACCGCTTCGATCCTCGGCACGCATCTGTGCAATGCCTTCGAAGTCGCGCGGATGAACGACATGATCGCCGCGGGCCTTCTTGAAGTCACCGACCCGCAGGTCGTGCCATGGGACGGCCTGCCCGAGGCGCATCAGGCGATGTGGGACAACCGCCATTCGGGCGCAACATATGTCGTCAATCATGCGCTGCC
>JANPIQ010000163.1:0-11997 GCA_031425075.1 Sphingomonadales bacterium | reverse complement strand
CGAAGCCAAACCGCGCCGTCGTGCTCGCGATGCGGATATCCATCGGCAACTGCATCGTTACCCCGATGCCGACCGCCGCGCCGTTGATCGCACCGATCACGGGCTTCTTGCATTCGAAGATCCGCAGCGTCAGCCGCCCGCCGCCATCGCGGACGCCGGGGTGGCTGTAATCGACGCTGCCATCGGGCTGGATTGGCGATCCCAGATCGATCTTGTCCTTGCGCTGCGCATAATCGAACGTCGCGCTGCCGCCGCCCAAATCGGCCCCGGCGCAAAACGCCCGGTCACCCGCGCCTGTCACGATGATCGCGCGCACCGCGTCATCGGCATCGGCGACATCGAACGCGTCGATCATCTCGAGCATCATCTCGCCATTGAACGCGTTCATCCGGTCGGGCCGGTTGAGCGTGATCGTCATGATGGCTTCGGAAATTTCGGTCGTGATCGTGGAGTAATCGGTCATGGGGATCCTCGCTTCGGACTTAGTACAGGATCAGTTGCGCCGCAGTCAGCCCGCCGTCGACTGGCAAATTCGCACCCGTGATGAACGAGGCATCGTCCGACAGCAGAAAGCGGATGGCCTTGGCGACCTCATCAGCCTCGCCAGGGCGGCGCAGCAGGTGCATCTTGAGATAGGCATCGCGACGAGATCCCTGGAAGGCCATCATCATCGGGGTTTCGATATAGCCGGGGCTGATCGCGTTTACCCGGATGCCGTGTGTGCCGTAATCGGCGGCCATCGACCGGGTCAGCTGAAGCACGCCGGCCTTGCTGACATTGTTCGGCGTGTTGCTCGACATCGGATGCGTTGAATCGGTGCCCGCCAGAGTCACAATGGCGCCTTTTCCGGCGCTAACCATATGCGGCAGCACAGCGCGCGCGGCATGGAGCGTGCCGGTGAGATTCACCGCAATTGCCCGGTTCCAATCATCGAGGCTTGCATGTGTCGCGGTGCCATGAACCCAGATCCCGGCACATGTGACAAGACCGTCGATCCGCCCATACCGACGCACCACGGCCACTGCCGCCGCTTCGAGCATCGTGGGCGCGCTGACATCGAGCGAAATGCCCATGTCATCGGCAGTCAGCCCGGCGGCCTGCGAAATCGTGACTCCATCGGCTTTGTCAGCGGCGATGATGGTGGCACCCGATGCGCGGAGAAGGTTTGCAGTGGCGCGGCCGATCCCCGAAGCGGCGCCTGTAATCATCACGATCTTGTTTTGCATGACTGTCATGCTGCGCGCCGTGCCAATGTCTGGGCGTGGCTGCAATCGAAACTATTGCGGCACCTCGGCCTCGGGAGGCATCGGTTCGGGTGCGGCGTCATGCGGCGCGAGCGTCTGGCGTCGGCGCTGTTCGCGACGCTCCTGAAGCTGCTGGCGCTGCTGGGGCGTCATCAACGCCTCGCGGGCTGCGCGCCTGGCGCGCCATTCGGCACGCTGTTCGGGCGTCATCGCGATCCACCGTTCGCGGAGTCGCTGGCCGTTGAGCAGGGGTTGGGCGCTGCCTTTTGTGACCAGTGCCGCGTCGCTGTCTCCGGTCACGGCAGACGGGCCAGCCGCCATCTGCTGTTGCCGCCGCCATTCGCGCCGTGCTTGCGCGGCTGCGCGATCCTCTGGGGAAAGCGCAGCCATCCGCGCTCGCCATTGCGTGCGATTGACCTCGCCTTGGCTTCGCGGTGCGGGCAAGGCACCAGCGTCGGCGCGGCTTGCAAGGATTGCAACTGCGGCAGCCATCGTTTCCGCACGTCGATCCCCCGTTGCGGTCAGCGCATCGCGGCGCGCTTCGAGCCGGGAAAGGCTGGGGACGCTCAACCCCAGTGCATCGCGGCGTTTCATCCGCGCTTCGATCCGATCGGCGAGCAATTCTGCGTCATTTTGCTGCGTCGGCGGCACGATGGGGGCGGCAACGTTCCCGCCGGTTGCTGCTGCAGCGGACTTCGCCAGCGCACCATTTCGCTGGGCCGTAGGGGCCGGGGTGGGCGCTGCGCGGGGCGCATCCACCGCCTCTGCAATCGTCGTGATGACAGGCATGCTCTGCATCCGCGCACCTAGCAGACCCGCCGCTGCCGCACCTACGCTGAGCAACGTGCCGCCGACTGCCGCGAACAGCGCAACCCGTCCCCTCCGCCAGCTGCCACGAGGATCACGGCGTTTTGCTGGTGGCAAAATATCCGCAGAAAGGCGCGCCGTCACCCGATCGGCAAAGCCCGGTGCTAACGGGGGCGGGCCAAAACTATCGAGCATCCGGGCTTCGGCATCGGAAAACACACGTGTCACGCCGCCTCCTCCCGCAAGCCCGCAAGCGCCTGCTTAAGCGCCGACCTGGCGCGAAACAGCAGCGATTCAAACGCCTTGATGTTCAGATTCAGTGCTTCGGCAGCGTCGCGATTGGGCATGTCTTCATAATAAGTGAGAATGATCGCAGCGCGCTGGGTATCGGGAAGCGCGGCAATGGCATCGCGCGTGCGACGTGCTTCATCGTCTTGCCCGATCTGTGCATCGGCAAGCGGTCGATCATCGGCGCGTTCAGGCACGTCGTCATCCGAACGAAACCGGCCTTTTCGCAACCGATCGAGACACGCATTGGTAGCCACGCGCGCCAGCCATGCGCCGACCCCGCCCTGCCCTGCACGCCATTGGGCCTGGCTCCAAAGCTTGAGCATTGCGTCCTGTGCCACGTCTTCTGCCTCGGTTGCGTTTTGGGTCATTCGCCATGCAATGCGATAAATCCGGTCGCCATGCCGTTCGGCGAGCAGTCGAAATGCGGTAAGATCGCGCAACAGGACACGCGCCATCAGCACGTCATCGCTTTGCCCGCTCACCCCCGGTGACTGCACACCTGACCTCCTCGATGCCGTATCAACGTGCAACGAAGCGCGATCCTTTGCACATCAAAGCTGAAGCCGCGATAAACGCAAAATACCCGACTGCGACACGCGCAGCCGGGCGATCTTGTCGGCCCGGCTGGCCTATTTGCAGATGCACCGTGGCTTGTGATGCATTTTCGGCCGCGGTTTCCACGCTTTTTTGTGGATGCGTTTTCGCGGCGACGCTGCAGCGTAGACAACTTCCTCGGTCGTGGTTGTTGTGGTCGTTATGACCGGCTGCGACTGGATGGTAATGGTCGTGACGCCGCCATAGCCATAGCCCTGATCGTAGATGACATGCCCGGGATATGGCTGCACGGGGTAATGATACGCACCGCGCGGTGGACGGGGACTCTGTTCGATCCGGCGATCATTATAACGCGGTTCGGCCCGTCGCGTGTAATAATCGTCATTGCGGTACCCATCATGATCGAACTGGCCATAGCCATCATCGTCATAACCGCCCCGATCGTGATCGCGCTTGTCTGGTGTCTTGGGCCCACGCCCATAACGATCGCGCTGATCGATCACTGCGCCGGCAACAGCGCCGACACCGCCGCCGATGAGAGCCCCTGCGACCCTGTCTCCCCGGCCAGCGATCGCGGCTCCGCCGATGGCGCCGACTGCGCCACCGACAAGCGCGCCGCCAAGGCCGCCGTCGCGATCTCTGGGTCGCGCAGAAAATGGCGCGGACCGATCGTCACGATAGCCCCAGCTATCGCCATAATCCTCGCTGAAATCGGCCCCTGCCAGGCGCGGATCGTCGCGATACTCGTCATAGCTATCCCAATCGACGCCGCGCACGCTATCGTAAATGTGACCGCTTGAATCGGTCAGTACTGCCTCATCATAATATCGCGACCAGCCATAGCCTGCCGCAGGAGCAGCCAGCCCGTAACGCGCGTAATTGCCGATGTAAAATGCCGGATCGATCCAGTAGCTCGGCAGAACATATCCGCGAACCGCCGGACGATATGCGCCCCAGCCGCCCGGCGCGCGATAACCACCGTGCCACCGACCATTGTGCTTGGGCCCCCAATTGTGCCGCGCTATGCCGGGAACAGCCTTGGGAGCAACCGAACGCATTCCTGAGTCGCGCTTTGCAAACGCGGGCACATGCGTTGCTGCCACGGCCAGTGCAACTGCCGACAAAACAAGATTCTTCATCGATAAACTCCCTGCCCCATGGGCGGCACTTGACTGGCGCAGTCCCAATCTTCACCAATATGTTTAACAGCTTGGTAACCAACTGAAAATGCTGCGGCGTGGTTAATCCTGTCCCGTCACGGGGCAGTGCCGGCAAGCCTTTTGCCCAGGAGCGCCGCAATCGCCATGCACCCGGCGTCATCATCTGCGTCAAAACGTGCGATCAGAGGGCTGTCGAGATCGAGCACGCCAATCAGACGGCCCTCGTGCAAAATTGGCGCAACCAGTTCGGATCGTGACGCCGCATCGCATGCGATATGCCCGGGGAATTGATGTACATCGTCGACCCTCAGCAGCGATTGCACTTCCGCAGCGGTGCCGCAAACGCCCTTCCCCATCGCAATCCGAATGCAGGCGGGCTTCCCCATGAACGGCCCCAGCACCAATTCGCCATCGATCAACCGGTAGAATCCGGCCCAGTTCAGATCGGGCAATGTGCGGCCGATAAGCGATGCGGCGTTGGCCATGTTGGCCACAGGATCGGGCTCACCTGTGGTCAGCGCGTCGAGCGCTGCGAGCAATTCGAGATACAACTCGGTTTTGGTCTCGGCTGTAATATCGCTGTCAAACATCGATTCCTGCCTTTCCGCGTGCCTTCTTCACCGAACTCCGCACTGCCTTGCCGGCCAGCCGCTTTTCGCGCGCCGCCCGGCTGGGTTTTGTTTTCACCCGCCGTACGGGCCGGATCAATGCCTTTTCAATCAGCGCTGCCAGACGGGCGCGGCCCTCGGTGCGATTGGCTTCTTGCGTGCGGTGCGAGCGCGCCACGATCACGATAGCCCCGTCGATCGTCCACCGGCTTCCGGCGAGCGTCTTCAACCGGCGGAACACGTCGGGAGCAAGGCCGAGCGCGAACACATCGAGCCGCATTTGCACAGCGGTGGCCACCTTGTTGACATTTTGCCCGCCAGGGCCGGTTGCCGCAAGAAACCGTTCCTCGATCGCGCCATCGGGAATATGGTAAATCGCTGCCATGCGTTGTCCATAGCATCCCCGTTAACCCGATGACAGGGACTGGCGTGCAGACTGGCGCGATGCACGAGAAATTCATCTTTGGAGCGATCGGTATGGCGGCGCTCGTCGGGTTGATAGCTCCGGGGCAGTCGCCTAAACCGGGCAATGCCGTTCGCATCGTGGCAGATGGCGATCCGGCACCTTCCCCAATCCAGTCCAGCTCGGGATTGACCACGCACATCCAGCGTTCGGCCGACGGTCATTTCTACGCGACCGCCGCTGTTAATGGCCGGCCGGTGCGCTTTCTTGTCGATACCGGTGCCAGCACCGTTGCACTGACCGTTGCCGATGCGCAGGCGGCCGGATTGTTCGTAGATCCGTCCGAATTCGGCGTGATCGGCCGGGGCGCTTCTGGAGACGTAAGGGGCAAGGCGGTGACGCTCGATTCAGTGGCGATCGATGGCAAACGCGCCGACAATGTTCGGGCCGCGATTCTGGCAGACGGTCTTGATGTCTCTTTGCTGGGCCAAAGCTATCTGGCGCAACTGAGCCAGGTCAAGATCGAGGGCAATCAGCTCGAACTGCGTTAGCCAAGCAACACTATGCCGCCAGTTTCCGTTGCTTGGCCAGTTTTCGAAGCAGCATGTCGCGCTTGAGCTTTGACAGATGGTCGATGAACAAAATGCCTTCGAGGTGATCCATCTCGTGCTGGAGACACGTGGCGAGTAATCCATCGAGCCTTTTGTCATGCGCCCGGCCCTGCTCGTCGAGCCATTGCGCGCGGATCGTCGCGGGGCGCTCGACATCGGCATATTGTTCGGGGACCGACAAGCAGCCCTCGTTATACACGGCAAATTCCTCCGATGGCTCGCTCAGCACCGGGTTGATGAAAACGCGCGGTTCGCGATTGACGACGCCGGTTTCCTCATTCTTTTCCTGAAGATCGATCACCAGCACCCGCTGTGGCACGCCGATCTGGATTGCAGCGAGCCCGATGCCGGGCGCGTCGTACATCGTTTCGAACATATCGGCGATCAGCGCGCGCGTCTCGTCGGTAACAACCTCGACAGGAAGTGAAACGGTCTTCAATCGCGGATCGGGCGCTTCTAGGATCGGTCGGATAGCCATAGTCCTGAAATAAGAATGGTCGCTTGGCGGGTCAAGTCACCGGGCGACGCGCGCGCAGCGCCTGCGCCAAAGTGCCATCGTCGAGATAGTCGAGTTCACCCCCCACCGGCAGGCCATGCGCAAGCTGGGTGATCCGCACCGGCAAGCTGGCCAACCGATCCACCAGATAATGCGCCGTCGTTTGCCCTTCGAGCGTGGCGTTCATCGCGAGCACCACTTCATCGACCGATCCATCGGACACTCGCGTCAATAGCGCCTCGATGTTCAGATCTTCGGGCCGCACGCCGTCCAGCGCGGACAATTTGCCGCCGAGCACGTGGAACTTGCCGGGAAACAGCCGCGACCGTTCGAGAGCCCAGAGATCGGGCACGTCTTCGACCACGCATAGCATCCGGGGATCGCGACGTGGATCGCTGCACACCCCGCAGGGGTCGCTGGTATCCACATTGCCGCACACCGAACACGGCGACAGCCGCGCATCGACCTGTTCCAACGCGCGGAGCAATGGCACCAGCGTCGCCTCGCGTTTCTTGAGCAGATGGAGCACCGCGCGCCGCGCCGATCGGGGCCCGAGCCCGGGAAGCCGCGCCATCGCCTGAACAAGGGTTTCGATTTCCGAGCTTGCCATGCCGATTGTTCTTACTCGGCCAGACCGAACAGTAAACCGCGCTATGCCAGCCCGCTCGTCCTGAGGAGCCAATGAGCCTGTCGAAACGGCGTTTCGAAGGACTGGGATCGAGCGGTTCGGTGGTTCGAGACGCGTCTTCGACAAGCCCAGCTGCTCCTCACCATGAACGGTGTTCTGGCTCGCGGATTGAGCACAGCCCTTGCCATTCGGCCCGCCACAGGCTTGAGAGCCACGATGCGGATCATCTTCATGGGCACCCCCGATTTCGCCGTCCCGACTCTCGATGCCTTGGTCGAAGCGGGGCACGATGTGTGTGCGGTCTATTGCCAGCCTCCACGTCCGGCGGGGCGGGGCAAGGCACCGATGCCCTCGCCCGTTCAGCGGCGGGCGGAGGCGCTGGGGATCGCGGTCCACACGCCAGCCTCGCTCAAATCGCCTGAGGAACAGGTCCGGTTCGCCAGCCTCGACGCAGATGCCGCAGTGGTCGCAGCTTATGGCCTGATCTTGCCGCTGCCGATCCTCGAAAGCCCGCGGTTCGGCTGCCTCAACGTCCATGGGTCGATCCTGCCCCGCTGGCGCGGGGCCGCGCCTGTCCAGCGCGCGATCCTTGCCGGTGACAAGGAAACCGGGGTGACGATCATGGATATGGAGGCAGGACTCGATACCGGCCCGATGCGCAGCGTTGCGCGAACGCCGGTTGACAGGAAGACCGCCGGCGAACTGATTGCCGAGATTGCCGATATGGGCGCGCGATTGATGATCGACGTCCTCGCCGATCTCGACGGCCACCCGGCCGTGCCGCAGCCCGAAGGTGCACTCTACGCGCCGAAGATCGACAAGTCCGAAAGCCGTCTCGATTTCCTGGTCAGCGCCTCGCAGGTCGAGCGGCAGGTCCGCGCCTTTGCCCCCACCCCCGGCGCGTTCTTCGAATATCAGGGCGAACGCTTCCGCATCCTCGCCGCCGAGGTGCTGCCGCCGCAGCCAGCGACCGGCCCTGTCGGCAGCACGATCGACGATCATCTGGCGATCGCCTGCAACCCCGGCGCGATCCGCCCGACGCTGATCCAGCGCGCAGGCAAGGCGGCGATGCCCGTTGCCGACCTGCTGCGCGGATATGCCATCCCCAAAGGCGCAAAGCTGGGATGACGCGGTTCCGGCTGACGGTGGAATTCGATGGGCGGCCGTTCATGGGCTGGCAGCGGCAAAGCCATGGCCCAAGCGTGCAGGCCGCGATCGAGGATGCCGCATTGGCGATCACCGGAGAAGCGATAACCGTTCATGGCGCGGGCCGCACCGATGCCGGGGTCCATGCCGAAGCGATGGCGGCGCATTGCGAAATGGCCAAGCCGCTGACGCCGTTCCGGCTCATGGAGGCGTTGAACGCGAAGCTCCGTCCCTTGCCCGTCGCGATCCTCGCCTGCGAGGCAGTCGCGGATGACTGGCATGCGCGCTTTTCGTGCATCGGGCGCGCCTATGTCTATCGCATCGTCAACCGGCGCGCGCCACTCGCGCTCGATGCAGGGCGGGCGTGGCGCGTGGCGCACCCGCTCGACGCCAGCGCGATGCATGAGGCCGCGCAATGCCTTGTCGGCACCCATGATTTCACCACCTTCCGCTCGATCCACTGCCAATCGGCGAGCGCGGTCAAATCGCTCGACCGCTTGGACGTGCGGCGCCACGGCGAGGAGATCGAGATCGCGGCGGAGGCACGCTCGTTCCTCCATCACCAGGTCCGCTCGATGGTCGGATGCCTGATGATGGTCGGCCGCGGGCAGTGGAGTGCTGGCGATTTGCAGGCTGCTTTGGATGCAAAGGACCGCGCGGCATTGGGCTTCAACGCCCCGCCAGATGGCCTGTATTTTGTCGAAGCGCGGTATTGAGCGGGCGTAAGAAACGGCGGATTTCTCACGGAGTTGAGAGTTAATCGCCACCCATACCTCCCCGTAACGGGGAGGGGGACCATCGCGCGGAGACGCGAGGGTGGAGGGGTATCGCACCACGACGAGCAACCCCTCCACCGCTTCGCGGTCCCCCTCCCCATAATGGGGAGGTATGAGTTGCTGAGAAAACCCCAGATTTCTCACGGAGTTGAGAGTAAAACAGGGGGTATCGCCAACCACCCCTGCCCGCCAAACCAGACAAACTTGACGCATAAACGCCACCCGATTGTCCACTTTGTCCGGTTAACGATCCGCCACGCGCCAAGTGAGAGACATTGCATCGCATCCCGCCAGTTTGCCACAACACGACAGGTCTAGGAAAACGGTTCCCGCACGCCTTTAGGACAATAGGACATGTTGAAATGTCGGCTGGCATTCCGACCCGGTGAACTGTATCACCTATGATGCATCGAAATGGATATTTCGCTTTCCCAATACAATTCTGCCCGGACAAAAATATGATAGTTCTGACACATCATAAATGTGCATCGACGTGGTTGACCCAGTATCTCAGACAATTTGCCGAAATGAATGGTTTTAGTTTCGATGTTACCCAGCTTTCAGTGATTCCCAGCGAGACCGATATTAGCTGCTTGATCAACGCAGATTATCGCATCTTGCCCGACATTGTTCGGCCATGTCTTCACATTATTCGAAACCCACTAGACCTGATCGTTTCGGCCTATTATTCGCATCTGGCAACGCACTCGCTTGCCGGATGGCCGCAATTGGAAAGACAGCGATCTGTCCTGGCCAATGCCAGTCGTGAAGATGGTCTGTTCTTGACGCTGGCTTTTCTGGAACGCGATGATTTCTACAATGGTGCCGTTGGCCCGCTTCATGCCCTGCGCCATTGGAATTATGATGACGATGCCATTTTCACGGTTCGTATGGAGGATGCGGTCGGGTCTAATGGAATTTTGATCGGAAACTGGCTATCGGGTGTCGATCCCGATTATCAGCTTCCCGATCCCGCCAATTATGCATTTTCCAGATTCAGCGGGCGCGAGCCGGGGAGTATCGATGACAATTCCCATTATCGTTCGGGCATCGCGGGCGAGTGGAAATCCACGATCCCTGTCAGCTTGATAGATTATGTGAAAAACCATTACCGGCCGACTCTCGAACCCTTCTATCCCGAAGTATTCGGATAGAAGCGGTGCCGTTCACCCGAACAGCCGCGCCAGCGCCTTGTCGAGCATCACCAGCTGCCAGATCAAGCGGCCATTATCGCTTGCCCCGGCGCGGTGGTCGGCGACCGATTTCCGCAATGCCGCCTGTTCGAACCAGCCGGTTTCGATCAGCGTCGAACTTTCGACAAGCGCCTCGGCCTGCCCCGCGAGCGGCCCGCGGAACCATCCCGAAATCGGGGTGACGAAGCCCATTTTGGGGCGGTAGAGAATGTCTTTGGGGAGATGGCCTTCCATTGCCCTTTTCATCAGCCATTTCCCCTTGCCGCGCCGGACGCGCAAGTTTGCAGGGAGGCTTGCGGCAAATTCGACGAGGCGGTGATCGAGCAAAGGCTCGCGCGCTTCGAGGCTGACCGCCATGCTGGTGCGATCGACCTTGGTCAGGATATCGCCCGGCAACCAAATTTTGAGATCGGCATATTGCGCGCGGTCGAGTGCTTCATCGGCGGGCGCATCGCGCATCGCGGCGATATAGCGATCCTCGGCGCGGTGGCCGTTCAGACTGCGTTGAAAGCCTTGCGAAAACAGCGCCTTGCGCGCCTCTTCGGGGATGACACCGACCGAGCGGGCATAGGCCTCGGCCCCATCGCGCGCGAGGTTCTGAAACGTTGCTTTGGCGCGCAGCGGGCGCGGGGCCCAATCGGCCTTGGGCCAGGCGCGCCCGAGCCTGCCGAATATCGCCGACCGCATACCGCCGGGCATTAACGACCGGACACGCTCTTCAGTGGCCTGAAACACATGGCGACGATATCCTGCAAACGCCTCATCGGCACCATCGCCCGACAGCGCCACCGTCACGGTTTCGCGCGCCAGCTGGCAGACACGCCATGTCGGCAGCGCAGAGGCATCGGCGAAAGGCTCGTCAAAGGCGTTGGCGAGGACGTCGATCGCGCCAAAATCGTCAGGCGCCACCATCCGGCTGCGGTGATGGCAAGCGAAGCGCTGCGCGATCTGGCGGGCATAGCCGCTTTCGTCGAACGCGGCCTCTTCGAAGCCGATCGAGCAGGTTTGCACCGCCTCGGCGCTAAGTTCGGCCATGAAGGCGACGACGGTCGAGCTGTCGACCCCGCCCGAAAGAAATGCGCCCAATGGCACATCGGACACCATGCGGCTGCGCACCGCCTCACGCAGCCGGTCGCGCAATTCGGCCTCAAGATCGGCCTGCGATCCTGTAGCGCGCTTGGTGAAGTCGATGTCCCACCAGCGCTGCGGCGGGCCAACCGGCTTGCCGCGTTCGAGCCGCAGCCAGTGCGCGGCGGGCAATTTCTCGACGCCCGCCACGATACAGGCATCGTCGGGAACATAGCCGAGCGCCAGATAATCCTCGATCGCCTGGCAATTGGGTTCGCGCCGCACCGCAGGATTGGCGAGCAAGCCCTTCAATTCGGATGCGAACGCCACGCTGCCATCGGCGAGCCGCGTGTAGCAGAGCGGCTTCACCCCGAACCGGTCGCGCGCGACGAACAGACTTTTGTCGCGGGCATCGTGGATCGCGAAGGCGAACATGCCGTTGAGGCGGGGCAGCACCCCCGGCCCCCATTGGCGGTATCCGAGGAGGATCGTCTCGGTATCGCCCTGCGTCCGGAACCTGTGGCCGAGGCCTTCAAGTTCGGCGCGGACCTCGCGGTAATTATAGATCTCGCCATTGAACACGATGGTCAGCGCGCTGTCTTCGGTCGGCATCGGCTGCGCGCTACCAGCGACGTCGATGATCGACAGGCGCCGGTGGCCTAGCCCGACGCCGGGCCCGGTCCACACCCCCGATCCGTCAGGCCCGCGATGCGCCATCGCATCGGCCATCGCGCGGATCCGGGGTTCGGATACGGGCTTTGCCGTTTCAATATGGAAGATGCCTGCAATGCCGCACATGGTCAGCGCCCCCTTGCCTGCGCAACAAGGCTATGCGCAAGCGCTTGCGGTGGGCCCATCGCGCGAACGAACGCGTCGATCGCAGGGCGGGGCGGCAATCGCCCGTCGATTTCGGAAGACACCAGGATCGCAACGGCCGACTGATCACGCGCCAGCAATCGGGCCTTGAGCGTCGCGAGCTTGACGCGGGCCGCCGATCCGGTCGCCTCGCCG
>JANPIQ010000162.1:0-1819 GCA_031425075.1 Sphingomonadales bacterium | reverse complement strand
CGGATGGTCGGCCACGCCCTGATCGAGGGCAAAAGACGCGGCGCAAAACACGTCGTCATCACGATGTGCATCGGCGGTGGCATGGGGGCTGCCGGCCTGTTCGAGGTGCTCTGACCCGGAACTTCGCCCCGCCCCGATTGTTTTGTTTCCGATATCAACCACGGAGAAAAAACATGGCCGATGACGCGGAGATCAAGGCAAAGTTCTGGAAGGCGCTGAAAAGCGACATGACGATGTTCCTCGGGTTGGCCGAGGGCGAAGACGGACATGCGCGCCCGATGACGGCACAGCTCGATGATGATCTGTACAGCGACGGCCAATATGCAGGGCCAATCTGGTTTTTCACTTCGGCCGACAATCATCTTTACCAGATGATAGAGGCAAACAGCCGCGCGATGGCGCATTTCGTCTCCAAAGGGCATGACGTCTGGGCAACTGTCCATGGCAGCCTGTCGACATCGCAAGATCGCGCCACGATCGACAAATTGTGGAACCGGTTCGTTGCGGCGTGGTATGAAGGAAAGGACGATCCCAACATTGTACTGATCCGCCTTGATCCCGAACATGCCCAGATCTGGGTCGACGCATCGAGCGCGGTTGCGGGCCTGAAGATGCTGATGGGCATCGATCCCAAGAAGGATTACAAGGACAAGATGGCCGAAGTGCAGCTTTGACCATTGGCGCGGCATGTGCGCGTCGCTACGGGCGTGTCATGCCTGCTGCCGTCTCTATCTCGGGTCTGACCAAAACCTATGCGTCGGGCCATGTCGCGCTCAAGGCCGTCGATCTTGACATAGCGCAGGGGGAAATCTTCGCGTTGCTTGGCCCCAATGGGGCAGGGAAAACTACGCTGATCAGCATTGTCTGCGGTCTTGTGACGCCGAGCAGCGGAAGCGTTACTGTCGATGGAGATGACATTGCGGGCAATTACCGCGCCACGCGCACTGCCATCGGCCTTGTTCCGCAGGAATTGTTCACCGATTCATTCGAGACGGTTCTGGCAACGGTCAGCTTCAGCCGGGGGCTGTTCGGCAAACCCCGCAATGCCGCTTTCATCGAACAATTACTCCGGGACCTTTCGTTATGGGACAAGCGTCACAGCAAGATCCAGGAATTGTCGGGCGGAATGAAACGGCGCGTAATGATCGCCAAAGCGTTGAGCCACGAGCCGCAGATCCTGTTTCTCGATGAACCTACAGCTGGGGTCGATGTCGAACTGCGGCGCGATATGTGGGGCCTTGTCCGGCGTTTGCGCGAAACCGGTGTCACCATCGTGCTGACGACGCATTATATCGAAGAAGCCGAAGAGATGGCCGACCGCGTGGGCATTATCAGCAAAGGCGAACTCATTCTTGTCGAAGACAAGGCGGCACTCGTGGCCAAACTCGGGCGCAAAACGCTGACGCTCAGTCTTGCAACACCTCTCGCGGCGATCCCGCCTTCGCTCGCCGCATGGCCGTTGTCGCTCAACGATGAGGGCCACGCGCTGCTCTATGAATTCGATGTGACCGCCGAACACTCGGATGTTCCCGCCTTGCTTCGCGCGCTCGATACAGCAGGCATTGGTTTCAAGGATCTGAACACGGCGCAAAGCTCGCTTGAGGATATTTTCGTGTCGCTCGTCCATGACGAAAGACGTGCGGCGTGACACGGTTCAATGCGCAGGGCGTCTGGGCGATCTACACTTTCGAACTTGCCCGGTTTCGCCGCACCCTGCTGACGGGGCTGCTGACGCCGGTTATCACCACATCACTTTATTTCGTCGTGTTCGGGTCGGCAATCGGCAGCCGGATGACCGAGATTGGCGGCGTGCCCTATG
>JANPIQ010000161.1:0-5750 GCA_031425075.1 Sphingomonadales bacterium | reverse complement strand
AGCAGCGTATCGACAGTGCCCGCCGGCAGCGCCGCAAATGCCGCATTCGTTGGCGCAAACACCGTAAAGGGACCCGGCGACGACAACGTGTCGACCAGCCCAGCTGCCTTTACCGCCGCGACCAGCGTCGTATGGTCCTTTGAATTGACGGCATTTTCGATGATGTTTCGCGAAGGGTACATCGCTGCGCCGCCAACCATGACCGTCTGATCCGATGACATTGACGAAGACATCGCTTGATTGTCGGCCATGCCGGGGGCGCAGGCTGCGAGGGTGATTGGCATCATCATGGCCGCCAAAGAAACTGCTCCAGTACGCATATCGAACTCCTAGGTTGGGAGTGGAAGCTACGCGATCGAAGCCGCGTAAGATGCGGGCGTCGTGCGATGAACGCCAAAGAATGGCGTTGGCGCGCATTGTCAGAGCGAATTGGTGCCGGGGGCGCCTGGGTGCGCGCGGCAATGTCAGAACAACTGAAATTTCGGTACTTCAGCCGCTCCTAGGTTTTGACGGTGCCGGCGCTCGCGCTACAGGCTGGCACCCGAACTGGCCGTTGCGGTTACACCTTCGGTCCTGATCAGCGGGCGGCCGGTCACCTCGCGAAAGATTTCGCGGTAGCGCGGGTGCTCTGTGCCGCAGATCCGGTCCCACCACGTGAAGTATAGCCCGAAATTGCACCCGAAATTGCCGGAATGGTGCAGATCGTGGTGCGTCGTTGTCGTGACGTGCTGGAACAGCCAGTGATCGGCAAAGCCGGCGGGGTGAAGCTCGGTGCCGCAGTGCCCCCACACGTTGCGTACGATCATGATGCTCAGGAAGATGAAGAAGGCGGCGTCGGGCGTCGGCACCGTCAATTGCCAGATGACGGGCATGCCGGTCGCCACGACCGCTTCGCGCCAGTCGAACGCATAGGCCGTGAACGGCGTCGGCGTAATCGTCTTGTGGTGGGTTCGGTGCCATTTTCGAAAAAAGCTGGGGCGGTGCAGCAGGCGATGCGTCCAATAGAACCAGGCGTCATGAACGATGAGCAGCATGATGACATAAGCGGCCGTCGTCCACGCATCGGCCGGGCCAAAGCGCGCCGGGGCGTAGCCATGCGCCTTTAGCCAGAGCACCGGCGTGAAGACCAGCGCATAGACCACGACGGTGCGCAGCGACGTCGACAGTTCGCGCACATAATCGGCGCGGCGGGCGCGGCGGGTCTGGATGATGCGTGCCCTCAGCCCCGTACGGTGCACGGCCCACAGGACTGCCGACATGAGAAGCGTGGCGATGACATAGCGCCCGCCGTCGAACAGGAAGACGTTCGGAAAGACGCGCAGCGCGGCATCGGTAAGCGTCAGATCGGCTGGCAGCATCTCGCGTTCCTCCTGTGGAGGGGTGGTTTTGATACGAGTTCGAAAGCGGCGCGCGGCGATTTCCCGAAATCGACCGATCGCCTTTGACAATTCGATTAGCGCGCGGCGCTGTTCGCCCGATATTCGCTCGGCGTGCAGCCCTCGGCACCGCGGAAAGCGCGGTTGAACGGTGCGAGACTGCCGAATCCCGCATCAAGCGCGATCGTCAGGATCGGCACGTCGCGCTGCGTTGGGTCGCGCAGCGCGTCGCGTGCCTCGGTCAGGCGAAAGCCGTTAAGATAGGCGTTGAAGTTGCGCGCGCCGAGCCCCTGGTTGATGGCGCGGCGCAGTCGGTACTCCGGCACGCCAAGGCGCGCCGCGACGGCGGTGATCGTCAGACCGTCTTGCCGATAGAGGCGCTCGCGCGTCATTTCGGAGTTCAGGTGCGCGAGCAGCGCCGAATCGTCGGGCTCGGCGCGGTCGGGCAGCGCGACCGGCTTGACTGGCGCGGCGACCAGCGCCGGGTCGCGCCAACTCAGCATCGTCGCCGCCAGCGTCACGGCAAGCGCAAACAAGCCCGCCGCGTTGAACACCCGCCACCCGATCGGCGGCGGCCAGCCGCGCAGCGGTAATTCGGTCAACACGATCCCTAGAATCACCAGCGCGATGGCGATCGAAAGCGCGAGACGAAGCCGCCGCCGCGCCTCGACCAGATCGCTGCCGCGCCCGCGCAGCGACACGAAGATTCCCAACGCGACGAAGACGACGCTGCTCGCCCGCCAAGCTACTGCCAAGGGCCACGCGACGGTACCGGTGGCCTCGAACAGATAGTTGGCGACAAAGCCCGACACGACGCTTGCCGCTACCGCGATGACGTGAAACGGACGGAGCGCGAAGTCATCGTCGAACCAGCTCGATGCGAGCAGCCAGAACATACCAGGCGTCGAAAGGCTCATGAGGTGCGGCAGCACGCGCCACGCTGCGTCGCCGAACTTGTGCGGGATGATCACCAGCGACAGATAACAGATGCCCCCCACGGTCAGCAGCACGCCGAACCGCGCGGTTAGCGACCGCTTCCAGTCTCGCGCGAACAGCAGCGCAAGCAGCGCAAAAATTGCGGCTGCGCCACCTCGCAATACGCCGTCCCAGAAGAGGAGCCCCATGCCGAGAGACTAGCCCCGCACGACATCGGCGGCTAGGCGCGGTGGAGCCTGATACGTCAAGTTTTTAGGCCGCGCAGTCCCGGCGGCCTGGCGTCTTCGTCGCCCCACCCTTGTCGGGTAAGCCACGCATTGTCCTCCTCGCCTCCCAGGCGGGGCTGAAGCTAGGGAAGGTTGACGTTGCGCTGACGACGTCCTTTCGTCGCATGGCCACCCGGTACGACAAGCTCGCCGAGACCTTCCTCGCACTGGCCAAACTCACATCATGAAACTGTGGCTGCGCCTATGAGTCCACGGCCTTAGTCGGCGCTCGGCCGATGGCGGCTTGCCACAGAAACCTTGCGTGCGCCCTCGGGCCACTGCAGCACAATCTCGCACAGCATGAGCGGCGCGATCCACGAGAGCCAGATGAACGCTTCGCCATTACCGAGTTTGTCGACGTCGGACAGACGAGAGGCGATACGGCAAAACACGAAGGCCCAAGCGAGAACATAGCTGCGTATCATCCACTGTGCATGAGACGGGAAACGCCGGTTCCGTGCGGCGCGCCAGCCCAATGCTGCGAACGCGAGCCAAGCCATGGCCAAGGTGAGCAACGACACGGTGGCGTTCGTAAGGATCGGTCCGCCGGCGGGCTTGTGGGCCATGCTGGACGTCACAGTCATAGCCGTTACCGATCCGAGCACACCAAACATAAGGTAAGCCCGCCCCGCCACGCGGTGCAGCGTCGAACGACTGTTGCGCGCAGCGAGATAGAGGTTGAGGCCGCCGAACAAAAGCATGCCACTGCCGCCGATCGAATGCGCGTAGGTTAGGGCGAAATGCTGCGGGTGGTCCGCGAGGTTCGACAACGTGAGCGGAGGCCAGGCGATCATCCACCACGCGACGGCACTGCTAACCAATGCTGCAGCGAGCAGGGCGCCGTTGCGGGTCCACCATATGGAGGGCCGACGCTTGATTGTTTCCGACACCATGGGTCATGCCTCGTTCTCTTTTCTATTCCGAGAGAATGGGCGGGGGTCAAGGCTGAGCACCATTGAGAAGTAATGGGACTTAGCCGGGTACAGCGCTTGCCGCGTGCCGCGGACTATTGATGTGCGCCTTGTCGCGGGTCTTCGTGACGTAGCTCTCGAGCACTTCATCCTCGTGATCAACGGTACGCCAGAGGTACATCATCTCGCCACTCAGCTTCACGTGCATTTCATCGAGATGCCATCGCCACTGACGATAACCCCTCATGTGGTTTGCCCGCCTGCGCAGATTTCGCCCGCGACCATCGGCCGAACCGGTTCCACCACAGCCGTACCGTTTCATGGCAAAGGTCGTAGCCACGCTCGAACAACAGGTCCTCGACCTTGCGCAACGACAGCGGAAACCGGACATACAGCATCACCACCTGACGGATGAGCTCGGGCGACGAACGAAAATAGCGCAACGGGCTCGGCGGGTTCGCCCTCGACTGGCGGTTCATCGATACGAACCATCAGCGCCAGGCGTCAGCTGCCACAACCTCTGACAAAGCCTGCCGCTCTGACAGTGCCATTGGCTACGCATGCGAAGATTCTACTCAAGGAGTGAAGGTAAACTCTATCCCAAGCTGCTTGGCCATGCTGCGCTTCTCAAGGTCGCCACCTATCGATTCGCCGTCCTCGATAGTGTCAAGGTTGCGGTTCGTCTCGTTCCGCAGAAATACTGCGACTTCAGCGGGAGCGTTGATCGCGAACGGGAACTCGTGCCAGACGCCCAGCCCGAGCATCACGCCGCTCGCGCCGTCGAAGCGAAACGCGCGCACTGCCGCTGCTTCGGGCGCGCCGATGGCTGTTGGCGGTGCGAGCACCATGATGAACGGGACGCCGTTGAGCGGCATAAATATCTGCGTATGCTTGAAGTGTCGCTCCATCCAGGGGACGCGGTTCGAACGGGGATGGATGCGCGCCACGGAGACGCAGGCGTCCGCGTCATTGACGAGGCCGGGCGTGTCCCAAAGTTCAACGGAGTCGTCGTAAAAGCGTGTCGCTCGCCCGCCGTCCGCCCCTGCCCCGATAAGTGCACCGAACGCGCGAAACGTCGCTGGCGTCGCCGGCTCGACGTCAAGCCGTTGAAGGATGGCCGTAGTCACGTTGGGCTCTCCACTGTCATTGCGATGAAATAGCGGCGCGCCGTCCAGAGTAGCCCGGCACTGACTGGCCCAAGGACGAGTACGATGGTGAGTGGGGCTGAGCCGAGACCCCGCGGCCCCGGGAACAGCGCGTCGGAGAGCAAAGCCACCGTGACCGTTCCGCACCCAAGCCCGATCAGGTTGATGGAGAAATGATAGATCGCAGCAACGCGCCCGCACACTTCGTTAGGCATCAGCTTTTCCTGAGCGGCAGCGGAAACCGGACATACAGCATCACCACAGGCGGATCAGCTCTGGCGACGAATGAAATAGCGCAACGGACTCGGCGGCTTGGCTCTCGCCTTGCGGCTCATCGGGAGCCGATATCAGCGCAAGGCGCCGGCTGCCACATCCGTCTGACAAAGCCTTATTTCGTTGTCTTCACCCTATCGAGCAGCGCCTCAACTCGCCCACCCGATGCCGTCAACGTAATTCGGCTTTGTATGATGGTTCTGAGCGCCGATAGGTCATCAGCCGCGGAACGGCCTGAACAGCCCGAGAACCGGCCATCGAGTTGCTTTTCGATCAGGTGATATGCGGACCATGGGTGGTCCTGGCCGACGGCTCGCGTCCACAGGTCACGGGCTCGGCACCACGCCTTCAGCGGCGCATCGCCCGTTACGCCAATGTAGCCGAGCACAAACATGGCTTGGGGATACCCGGCCGCCGAAGCGAGCTCTAGATGAGGAAGCGCGTCTGCCGCACGCTTCTCGTAGTAAAGCACGCGCCCGAGATGATAGGCTGTTCGCGCATGCCAAGGCGCAGCGACGCGCGCAGCTTCACAAGCTTTCTCGGCTGAAGCGAGATTCATTTCTTCCCGTTCGAGTCCCGGCGCGGTGCGGTGGGGATCGTCCGGATGTGATGCGAGTCGGTCGCAGCCATCGATAAGCGCTTGGACTGACAGTTCGCTCGCAGAGATTGCGGCGGGAATGGTTGCGAACACAAAGGCGAGAGTCAGCTTGAGCATGCGGGTCTCCTGCAAAATCGCCGTTTAGGTACCGGTGACGGTGAAGCTCCAACTGAGAAGTTTGTTGAGGAGCCGGTCGAGCTCTTTCCGCTCGCGCGCGGAAAGCGGTTTCGCGAATAGTGCATCAC
>JANPIQ010000160.1:0-6540 GCA_031425075.1 Sphingomonadales bacterium | reverse complement strand
AAGCGATGTGGTCGGGGGAACTGGTCCTGATCACGACCCGCGAATGTGTCGGCGCGATTTCCAAAGCGTTTGATGTCAGCTGGTTCATCCCGCAAATTGTGAAGTATCGGCGGGCGATCGGCGAAGTCCTGCTCGTCACGCTTGCGATCAATATTCTCGGGCTGGCATCGCCGCTCTTCTTCCAGAACATCATCGACAAGGTTCTGGTCAATAACACGCTTGATACGCTGAAAATCCTGGTGATCGGCTTTGTGGCAATATCGATCTGGGAGACATTGTTCGGATGGCTCAGGACGCGTGTCTTTTCCGAGACCTGCCAAAAGATCGACATCGAACTGGGGGCCAAATTGTTCCGGCATCTGCTTGGCCTGCCGCTCGCCTATTTCGAGGCGCGACGCGTCGGCGACACCGCGATGCGCGTCCGCCAGCTCGAGACGATCCGCGAGTTCCTGACCAATGCGTCGCTGACCGTCCTGATCGACCCGGCGTTCACGATCATCTTCCTCATCGTCATTTTCTTCTATTCGAAAACGCTGTTCCTGATCGTTCTGCTGACCATTCCTGCCTATTTCGCAGTTGCGTTCTTCATCACGCAGCCACTTCGCGCCCGGATAGAAGAAAAATTCGAACGTGCGGCTGCCAATAATGCGCTGCTGGTCGAAAGCATCGGTGGGATTCAGACCGTCAAGGCAGGCGCCGTCGAACCGCAGTGGCAAGACCGGTGGGAGCGGCAGCTGGCGGGATATTCGCAGGCCAACCAGAAGGTCATCAACCTCGGCAATACCGGATCGCAACTGATCCAGCTGATCTCGAAGCTCAGTCTGGCGGCGATCCTGTATTTCGGGGCAAGCGCGGTGATCGGCAAGGCGCTGACGGTCGGTGGGCTCGTCGCTGTCAACATGTTTGCCCAGCGCGTGTCGGGGCCGATCATCCGCATGGCGCAGATGTGGCAGGATTTTCAGCAGGTGCGCATCGCGGTCGAGCGGCTTGGTGATGTCCTCAACCAGCCCGTCGAACCCGGGGCGGGGAGCCGCGTTGCGCTGCCTGCGATCAAGGGCGCGATCGCATTTGAAGATGTCCGATTCCGCTATGGCCTCGAAGGAGCATGGACGCTCGAGAATATCGATCTGGTCATCGCGCCCGGATCGACCCTGGGGATTGTCGGATCGTCAGGTTCGGGCAAGTCAACGCTCACCAAGCTGCTCCAGCGGATGTACGTGCCCGCCGCCGGGCGCGTCCTGATCGACGGGGTCGATATCGCGCAGATCGATCCGGCATGGCTGCGGCGGCAGATCGGAGTCGTGCTGCAGGAAAACCTGCTGTTCAACCGATCGATCCGCGAAAACATCGCGCTCGCAAATCCCGCGATGCCGCTCGAACAGGTCATTGCTGCGTCCGAACTTGCGGGCGCACACGACTTCATCGTGCGGCTGCCGCAAGGATATGACACGCCCGTTGAGGAGCGCGGCACCAACCTTTCAGGCGGCCAGCGGCAACGCCTCGCCATCGCACGCGCGCTTGTCAGCCAGCCGCGGATCCTGATCCTCGACGAGGCAACGTCGGCGCTCGATGCCGAAAGCGAAGAGATTATCCAGACCAACCTCAAGGCGATGGCAAAGGGGCGGACCGTGCTGATCATCGCGCACCGGCTGTCGGCGATCCGGCAATGCGACAGCATCATCACGCTCGAGGCCGGCCGGATCGTCGAACGCGGGTCGCACGCCGAACTGTTGCGCGCGAACGGGCGCTATGCCGACCTCCATCGCCGTCAGACAGGCGTGAGCGAGGGCAAGATATGAATATGTTGGCCCACAGCTGGCGCGTTTTCCGCGCGGCGATCACCGAAGATCGGGCGCGACGCAAAGGGTTCATAGCGTCGAGCGAGGCCGACTTTCTGCCCGCCGCGCTCGAAGTGATCGAAACGCCGGTCTCGCCGACTGCGCGCGTCACGAGCTGGGTTTTATTGATCGGACTGGCTGCAACGCTCGTTTGGCTTGTCTTCGGACGGGTCGATGTGGTCGCCACCGCACCGGGCAAAATCATCCCGACAGGCAATGTCAAACTGGTTCAGTCGCCGGGTTCGGGCGTTGTGCGCGCCATCTACGTGAAGGACGGCGACGCAGTGCGCGCAGGGCAGCCACTGCTCGAACTCGATCCGACCTTGTCTTCGGCGGATCTTGCGCAAGCCGAAAAGGCCTTGGCAGCTGCCGAGATCGACGTCGCGCGGAGCCGCGCAATTGCCGACGCGCTGGCCGGCCGGAAACTTCGCTTTCAGGCGCCCGCAGGAACTCCCGCAGACATTGCCGAGACGCAGGCGCGTCTGGTGGCAGCGCAGCTTGCCGAGGTCGAAGCGATGACCGCCAGCTTACGTGCGGCGCGTTCGTCATCGCTGTCCGATGCGCGCATGGCCGAAGCGCAGATCGCCCGATTGAGCGATACGCTTCCAATCCTCGATCGGCAGCTCGACAATATGTACCGGCTCGACGCCAAAGGCTATGCACCTGGCTCGCGATTGCTCGAACTGCAACGCCAGCGCCGCGCCGAGGCCGGCGACCGCGACGTTGCTGTGGCGCAAAAAGCCCGCGGCTATTCTGAAGCACGCAAGCTCGCTGATCAGGCAGTGCAGACGCGGCAAGAGGTGCAACGTTCGGTGCTGACCGACCTCGCCAAAGCCGAGGCCGACGCGATCCTGCGCCGCGAGGAAGTGACCAAAGCAGCGCGTCGGCGGACTTTGCAGCGGCTGGTCGCGCCGGTGTCGGGAATCGTTCAGGGGCTGACGGTTCACACCCTGGGTGGCGTCGTCGAACCGGCGCGGACACTTATGACGGTCGTGCCGAGCCAGGACAGCATCGAAGTCGAGGTTCGCCTGCTCAACAAGGACGTCGGCTTCGTCCGCGTCGGGCAAGCTGCCGCGGTGAAACTCGATGCCTTTCCCTTCACCCGGTTCGGCGCCGTGCCGGGGCGGATTTCCCGGATCAGTGGCGATGCTGTTCCTGACCGCAAGCTGGGATCTGTCTACATGGCAACGGTGCGCCTCGACAGGCGGACCATCGGCGTGGACGGTCGCGATGTGCGGCTCAGCCCAGGCCTGTCGGCAACGGTCGATATTCGCACCGGCACGCGGCGGATCATAAGCTATTTGATCAGCCCGATGCAGACGTCAGTCGCGCAAGCAGGGCGTGAACGCTAAGCGCGCCAGTTATCCAAATTTTTGCACATACTGTCATGAGACTGTCAGATCGTCGCATTAACCACTCCGCATAACTTAAGCGGGAGGGTGTCTGGAGCCTTTGCTCTAGGCGAAAATTCATATTAATTTTTGAGTGTCTGGCGAAGACTGGACGGCCAACATACGTATATCGTGCGTATTGTTGATGAGATCCCAGCGTCTTTTGTTTTTGATTCTCTCCCGTGAGTTACTGTTGTTATTTCGACAATTAGATTGGTGTTTGGCGTTGTGGCCGTTTCAGTGTCGATAAAGATTTGATGTTCAACTTCTTCTAAGGATTACTCCATGGCTGTCCTCGGTGATATTGCTCTCGTTCAGATGTCAACTGATGGCACGACGAAGCCATTTTCGTTCGTCATCCTTGCCGACATTTCTGGCCAGACGATCAATTTCACCGACAACGGCTGGTTCGCTGCCGGTGGTTTCCGCGGGGGCGAGGGCGTGCTTTCCTACACCGTTCCGGCGAACACACCGATCGGCACGGTCGTCACGCTGACCATCTCGGGTAGCCTCAACCCGTCGGCATCGGGCGACGCGATCATCGCTTATTTCGGCAGCGCGACGAGCCCGACGATGCTGTTCGCGGTCGATTTGGCCGACGGCAATTCGGCCTATGCGGCGGACGCTACCAGCTCGAACACCTCGGCGGTTCCGACCGGGCTGACCTTCGGCGACACTGCGCTGGCCTTTCCGCTCGACAATGCCGCCTATACAGGGCCGCTCACTGGCACCAAGGCGCAGATTCTTGCCAACATCTACAACGAAGCCAATTGGTCGACCGACGACGCGGCATCGCTTCCGGCACCCGGCAATTTCACGGTCAACACTGGAGGCAGCACGCAGATCACGATCAGCGACGTCACGATAGTCGAAGGCAACGGTTTCGCCACAAATACCTTCTTCACGGTGACGCGCAGTGACAACGTCGGGGGCTTTCAGCTGACTTACGCAAGCGCCGACGGTACTGCGACGGCTGGTAGCGATTATGACGCCTTCCAAGGTCGGCTGAGCTTTGCGCCTGGTGGTAGTCTCTCGGAGATAGTCGGCGTAACAGTCTACGGCGATACAATGGCGGAGCCGAACGAGAACTTCACATACAGCTTATCCAACCTTGTCAATATTGTTGGAACCGCAACTATCGCTGACGGGGTTGGGACCGGTACGATCACCAACGACGATCTTATCTCGGTCAGAATCCACGATGTGCAGGGCGCATTTTTCTTCTCGCCCTTCCTCGCTGCCGAGGGCATCACGGCGTACAACACTGCGACATCGGGTACGGTCACCGTCACCGCGATCATCACTGCGCTCGATACGTTCGGCAGCGTGCAGGGGTTCTACATCACCGAACCGACCGGCGAGTGGGATGCGAACAACTTCACGTCCGAAGGCATCTTCGTCCGCACGACCTCAACGATCACTGGCCTGACAGTCGGCGAAAGCGTCACCGTCACCGCTAATGTCATGGAATTTCAGGATTTCGACAATCTGCCGCGGACTTTCCTCGTCAACGCATCGGTCACGCAGAACAATGACAGCAATGCGCTGCCGACCTTCGTCGTCGACGGTACTGCCGGTCGCAAAATCCCGACCGACATCATCAGCGACGACAACCCCGATTTCAAGGATTCGAACGGCGCAAGCGGCACCTTCGATCCGACGAACGATGCGCTCGATTTCTATGAGACCGTCGAAGGCATGCGCGTCACCCTAGTGGATACCATCGTTGCCGATGGCTTCGTCGGTGGTTCGAACGACAATTTCATCTTTTTCAACGCCTATTCGCGCGCCAACGCCGATCAGAGCCTGCTCAACGTGCGCGGCGGTTACACGACAACGGGCGATCCGCAATTTTATCCAATCGATACCGCCAATCCCAACGACGATGTGAAGTTCGGCGGCGCGACGGTTCATGATGGGTCGACCCACGGCGACATTCTCGAATTCGATTTCGGCAATGTCGGGCGCGGCGGTGCGGCAGCGTTCGACCAGTTGCTGACGATGGGCGATGAATTGGGCGATGTGTCTGGCATCATCGATTTCGATTTCGGCGTTGCCAAATTCTTCGTTACCGATGCGATTGCGCAGGACAAGATCGACTCGCTCGGCGGCAGCCCGGTTCAGGAAGAAACCGCGCTGTTCGGCGACAGCCGCGCGCTGCGGGTCTCGACCTTCAATGTCGAAAACCTGTCGCCGGTCGGCACCACATTCTCGACCAACAATGGCATCGAGATCACCGACGCTGCCAAATACACCCGGCTCGCCAACCACATCGCGCTCAATCTGAAGGCACCTGACATCCTCATCATCCAGGAAGTTCAGGACAATAATGGCGTCACCGCGACCGGCGGCACTGATGCCAGCACGACTTGGGAACAGCTTGTCGCCGCCGTGAACGCGGCCACCGGCAAAATCTACCAGTGGGTCGATGAAGCGCCTGCGCTGTCGAACGATGTCGGCGGTGCGCCGGGGGGCAACATCCGCGTGGGCTTCCTTTACGATACCGCGCGCGTCCAGCTCGGCAATCTCGCCGCTGACGCGAGCCTCGAAGATCGCCGCAAGTTCACCGATGTGATCGGCGACGGCGAAGCAACGGCGGGCGATCTGATCGCGGTCAACGATGCCGGACTCGGCATCAACGCCGGCGAATGGTCGGGCACCCGCCGTTCGCTCGTTGGCGAATTCGTCTTCAACGGCCAGACCATATACACCTTCAACAGCCATCTGCCGTCAAAAGGCGGTTCCGACGATCCCTATGAGCTCAACCAGAACGGTGCCGCTGGCGAGCCGACCAATGGCGGCTTCCAAGTGCGCGCCAACCTCGGCGAAGACATTTGGGCCGTGCAGAACCGCGTCTCGACGACATTGCCAAATGCCAAAGTCGTGTCGGGCGGCGACTTCAACGAATTCTGGTATTCGCGCCCGCTCGAAGTGCTGACCGGCTATGCCACGGCGGCCGGCACTGCCCGCGTCAGCGGCACCCCCTATTCCAACCTGATGGTCGACAAGCTTGCGGCGGTCGATCGCTTCTCATATGATTTCGACGGTCGCAGCCAGGCGCTCGATACGATCCTCGCCGACGTGGCGTTGGCAGGCGTCGCCAGCTACGACGTCGTCCATATCAACACCGGTTATAATGACCGCACAGGTGCCGTAAATCCGGCATCTTCGGATCATGATCCAAGCCTTGCCAGCTTCAACATGCGCGTTTTCTCGGAAAGCCTGACCGGCACAGCCGGTGCCGACTCAATCCAAGGTTTTGGTGGAGATGACACCATCAATGGCGGTGGCGACACCGACACGGCGGTGTT
>JANPIQ010000159.1:0-4215 GCA_031425075.1 Sphingomonadales bacterium | reverse complement strand
GCCCAGCCCGGCCGTGATCGCACCCGCCACACCGAAGCGCGCGTCGAGCTCGGCGGCGATCGCATCGATCATCGCCAGCAGCTCGTTGTCCGGTAGATCGGTAGGCAGTCGCAGCTTAACGCGGTCGAGGAGGGCGTAGTTGGGCATCAGCACGCCTCACGTAGCGAAGCGGTAGGCAGCAAAGACGCCTCCGCCTGGGCGAACGCGGCATCACCCGACGAAGCCGCCTCGAGAGGCCCTTCGGCGACCAGCAGATCGATGCCGGCGTTCAACGTGAACTCCTGCTCGAAGTGCGGGGGAAGCTGGGCAATCTCGGTGAAGTCCGCCCCGAAGACCGGATCGGCCTCGCGGGGGTAGGACAGCACGATCGCCGGCGCTTCCTCGGTGATGACGCGGACGCGGGTGGCCATCAGAGCGGCTTCTTGGTGGCGGCCTTCACGGCCCACATTGCGGCTTCTTCGACAGCAGTAGAAGCGAGGGCCTTCAAGCGGCCGCGTTCCGGTACGTCAGCAACGTCGATGTCGCCGATGAGGTCGATCAGGTCAGCTGCAGAGCGCTTGATCTGGCCGACCTTGTCATCTGCCGAAGGGTTGAAGTCGATGCCGACCTTGTACTCGCCGGCGGTCACTGGCCAGCGTCCTTGGTCTCGGGCTCGCCGGCGGGCTTGGTCTCGGCCTTCTTGCGCGCAGGCTTGGCCTCAGGCAGCGCGCCATCGACCAGGCCGAACTGCTCGGCCATCTCGGCGGGGATTTCGTCGCCTTCGGTGGCGTAGAGGAAGGCGGCACGATCGTCGCCTTCGATGACCAGCTCGGTCTTGTTGGCGTTGAGGAACAGCTTCTGAGCTGCGATCTGGTTCTGTGACATTGGTTGGTGCTCCTTGTTGAAACGGATCAGTTTGCGGCGGCCCAGCTGATCAGCAGCCAGAGGCCGGTAGTATCGACCGTGGCGATGTTGACGGTGTCGGCGGTGGCCGCGGGGATCGAGGCGTTCACGAGCTGGTTGGTCGGCACAAGGCCGCTGGTCACCGAGTTGACGGCGAGCAGGGTGTCGCCGAACTGGATGCCGGGGACGCGGAAGTTGCCGGGCGTGCCGCCGCGGACGAGTGCGGTGGCGATGACCCGCGGGAAGCCGGTTTGTGTAACGGACATGATGCTCTCCTGAAGGGCTTGCCGGGCGGCTCGAGTGAGAAGCCGCCGGGAAAGCCGGGGCCGGTCTGCAGGGATCTGGCAGCCGGCCCCGGAGGATCGGCCGGGCGGGAGGTTCGCCCGGCCGAAAGGCTTACATGCCAGAGACGGTGTGGAACGCCGCCGGGCGGAACACGACCAGCGCAGCCCGCATGTCAGCGCGCATGGTGCGCAGACCGCTGGTGAACTGGGTGCCGACGTAGCCGACCTGCAGATCGATGCCGCGACGCTCGAACAGGGTGATCCAGCTTGGCTCGAAGCTGCCGACCAGCGCGGTGCCCACAGTCAGCACCTCGTTCTGCACCACCGGCAGACCCCACAGACGCTCCGGTCCTGCCTCGAGAGGCGAGCCGTAGATGTAGATGCCGTCGGCGGTGCGGGTCAGACGGATGTTCTGGAAGTCGGTCGGGTGGATATTGTGGTGGGTCGGCATCGCTCGGCCGATTACGCGGACCCGGACCATCGCCTTGTACAGAGCGTCCATCACCGGGTCGGCACCCTTGGCAAGGGTCTGAATGCCTGCAGTGTTGAGGATGCCGCGCATGTTGGCGCCGGTGCCGTTGCCGTTCATCGTCTGCTGGTCGAGCCGCTGGCGGACACCGAACCCGAGGCGGCCGTTGGCGTAACCTTCGATGAAGGCGACGTCCTCGAGCTGCTCATCGGTCACCGGCAGGCTGTCGGTGATCTTCACCACGTTCACCGAACGCTGTGTGAAGACGAAGGTGCTTTCCGCGAAGGGCGCGCCTTCGGCCGCTTCAGCAGCGGCGTGGGTGCGGGTGGTTTCTTCCATGTACGTCACCGCGGCCAGCGAGAACGCGCCCATTGGCAGGATGTCGAGCAGCTGCAGCGGACGGGTCACGCCCTCGACGAAGCCGGGCAGGCGGATGCTTTCCGGCGCGAAGCCGGCGCTGGTCGACATCAGGGCCTTCCGGCCCATCGTGTCGAACGACGCAGCCTTGGCAAGGAAGTCGGAAGGCAGCATGTCGTCAAGGCGGATCGAGGCGCCACCGTCGCTGCGGCTGTCCAGCCACGCCTTGAATTCCTTGGCTTCAACCATCTGCTGGCCAAGCGACTTGAACTGGCTCTGATTGCCCGGACGATCGCCGCCGCCCTGACCGGGGAATGGGAAATTGCGGATGCCCTTCGAACGGGTCTCGTGATCCTTGGCGGCCTTCTCGGCAGCGCTCAGGGTCTCGACGTAGCCGCCCAGCTCGTCGAGCTCGGCGTTCATCGCCTTCACGCGCTCGGCGACGGCGATGCTGTCACCCTTCACCTCGTCGCCGAGGCACTTCACATTGCGGAAGTCGAGCTCGCCGCTTGCGTTGCGGGCTTCGGCGAACACCTTGCCCAGGTCATCTTGCTTGGCGGCCATCTTTTCCTGGGCCTGCTTCAGGGTCAGATCCTTGATCGACATGTCGTCATCTCCACTAGTCACGCCGCACGGTGCGACGGTTGAAACCGGTGGAGACGTATTGAGAGCATAAACGGGCAAGCCGCGCCCCGGAACGTGTTCCGGCCCCAGTGCTAGGGTGTGGATTGCGGTGATGTGGGGATGTCGTCTGCCTAACCTGAAACCCACGATTCGGCAAACGGGATGGGGTGTGCGAGGGGCATCTGATGGAAGATATGCAGCGGCTGCGCGGCGCCTATGACCGCGTGAAAGAGTTCCCCGAGTTCCTGCCGAACGAGCGGGTCTACTGGCTGGAGCTGCGCGCGGCGGTCGAGAAGGTACTGGAGCGGCACGGCTGATCTTGTCGATCGCTGGGGAAGCGTGGACCTCAACACCCCCTTAGCGGCGATTTAAGAGGCCATAAGAACCCCCCCGCCCGAATTTTGGCGGCGGACGGGCCTCCAAGCGTTCCTGAGGCTTTCTAGGCCGTTCTAGCCCACACCCAGTTTCTGGCGGGCATCCCGGGTCATGTGCATTGCCAGCTCGTTCTTGATCGCGGCGACTGCCTTGGCTTCGGCTTCCGGATCGCTCGGGTTGAGAGCCTCGCCGATCCGGGCATGGATATCCACGAGCTGCTTACGACCGGTCGCGGTCAGCGACTGCGGGTCGCCCTTCAGTGCATCGACAAGCTCGCCAAGACTGCCGATCAGTGGGGCGAAGGCGGCCTCCTTAAGCTCCTTCATACTGAGTGTGCGAGTGCCCTTGCCTGCGCCGCGGATCACCGTCGAGACCTCGTGGACGTCCAACTGCTTCAGCACCCGCTTGCGCTCATCGCCGCGGGTGAGGAAGTCGGCATCGAGCACGTCGAAGCCGTAGGAATATTCCTGCACCGATTTGCCGGTGGCCAGATCGAACTTCAGCGCCGCGTGCCAGTCCTTCCCCGCCTGCGTCTCGAGGTTGAGGTGCAGCTCGGCGTAGGCGATGTCGCCTTCCTCGTAGATCCGCGCCTTGCCGAACGGCATCTGGTAGCGATCGTGGTGGTGGATCAGCGGGCACCACTGGTCGCCTTTCCAGCTGAAGGCGCCGGGCGCGTAGGTGTCGCCGTCGTGGTCGACCTCGGACAGGCGGGCGAGGATCGCGAGGCCCTTGCCGGTCTCGCCCATCTCGGTGACGGTCAGGTTCTTGGTCTGCATCGGACTGGTCCTCTAAGGTTGAAGCTGGGCGCGAAGCTCAGCGTGCAGTTGGGGCGCATGTTGGTGGCCATGATCATCGCATCCTCGGCCGAAACGATCTTGCCGTCGCGGGCGATGTGGCTGAGCTCGGATCGCGGCTCGCCGAAGCGGCCGTCGAAGATCACGTACTCCTCGACGCCGGCAGCGCGGCCGGCCTCCAGCGTGGAGATGTTCTGCGCGTGCTTGGTCTCGGTCCGGGCGATCACCCGGGCGCGGGTCTCGGCATTACCCCAGGCCCCGCCCTCGACGTGGTTCGAGATCCGATTGACCAGCGCCGCGATGCCTTCCCCTTCAGCGCGGCCTTCCGCCAGCGCGTCGAAGATCGCCTGCCGGGTCTGGGCGGAAAGGTCGATCAGGCCGGTCCGCTTGCCGCCGGCAGCGATGATCTGGCGCATCACCGGATCGGGCA
>JANPIQ010000158.1:0-1565 GCA_031425075.1 Sphingomonadales bacterium | reverse complement strand
ATTCCACTGGTTGCTGGTCGCCACGATCCTGTTTGCGTTCATATCGGCCGAAGAAGAAAGCCCTTTGTTCGGCTGGCATACTTCCGCTGGTTGGGTCGCCGCTGTATTGGTCGCCTTTCGCCTCCTGTGGGGCTTTATCGGTGGCGAACATGCCCGTTTCGCCGATTTCCTGAAGCCCAGCCAGATTATCCATCATTTGCGGAGCCTGTTCTCGGCCAAACCCGAGCGGTCGATTGGCCACAACGCTCTGGGAGGCTTAGCAATCGTTGCGCTGCTCGGTACCGTCGTCGGCATTGTCTGGACGGGTGCTATGCTGATTGGCGGCGGCGGCGAGGAGTTGCACGAGACGCTGGCGAACATCTTGCTGGGCCTGATCGCGCTGCATGTCGTCGCCGTCATCGTCACGTCGCTGCGGACAAAAGACAATCTGATCTCTGCCTTCGTGACCGGCAACAAGCGCGCCGATCTTCACCCGGGCGTGCTCGACGCGCGGTCGCCCGCATCGTTCGCAATCCCAATCGCAACGATCGCGATTGGTGCCACCGCCTATGGCGCCACGCTTATCGATCCCGCCGCTTTCAAGCCCGGCGCGCAACTCGAGGCAAGCGGAAGCGATGAAGAAACGGGAACGGGCCGACCCCATATTGGCTAGATTGCATTCTCATTCCGAGCGGCATCTCGTGTCGAGGATCGTCTTGCTGAGCGCCGCCGTGCTTGGGGCGGCGGCCGATCCAGGCGGCGTTCACGTCGGCGGCGACGTTCACCGCCGGTGCCGCTTTGCCATTGGCAAACTTAGTCTTCGTGCCCGGTGCATGGCTAATCACCATCGTCACTTTCGCCTCGTTGGCCTCGATCTGACATTGTGCAGCAGGCGAAGGCGCTGCGGGCAAGATCTGGGTCAGTGCCGATATGTCTCATTTGCTGGCGGCGGGCATTTGGATCGGGCTCATTGGGCATTCTGTCGGGACGCACTAGCGCGCGCAATTGGCACTAACGCGATCGATTGGGTCAACTCGAGCACGTCGGTCTGGGATCGACATTGCTGTTCTCAAGCTGATGCCTTGGCAATCACAACAAACCCGCTGTTGCGGCGTTACCATTCTGTGGCCGCAAGAATTGGACATCAATTATGACCTATTATTTGGCGACAACGCTGCATATGCCCTTCGCCGATGTCATCGCCGCCACAGAAGTAGCGCTCAAATCGGAAGGTTTCGGTATTCTCACCCGGATTGATATCCGTGAAACACTGAAAGCTAAGATCGATGTCGAATTCCGTCCCTACACTATCCTAGGGGCATGCAATCCGGCACTGGCGTACGAAGCACTACAACTGGAAGACAAGGTGGGATCGATGCTGCCTTGCAACGTCGTTGTTCAACAGACGGCATCGGGGGACGTTGAAGTTGCTGCCATCGATCCGGTTGCGTCGATGCAGGCGATTGAAAACCCGGTGCTGACACACGCTGCGGCAACGGTTCGCGAGAAACTGGCACGCGTCATCGACGCTTTGGCGGGCAAAGCCGTCGATTAGACGGCAAGCAGTGCGGAACTTGTGCGGTCGA
>JANPIQ010000157.1:0-2836 GCA_031425075.1 Sphingomonadales bacterium | reverse complement strand
GCTGCCGGTGGCAACAACCGATCCGGCGGTGGTATCGTCGGTTGTAGAGCAGCTTCTTCAGCCGCTGCTGCCTTTTCAAATGGGGGTCCGGCTGCTTGGCGTCACGCTGTCGGGGTTGGTCGCCCCGTGCGACGAACCGTCATTGCCGTTGTTGGACTTTGCGGGCGCCAATCCCTAGTTGGGCGGCATCATGGCTCGCAAATTCCTTTACATCATCGCCGCAATCATCGTCCTCATCATTGCAGGCGCCGTGACTTACAGGCTCTACGGCGTTGAATTGATGCGCGCAGCCGTCGTGCCGACCAAGGCATTTACCGCGCCGGCAAAGCCCCAGCCCAATCGTTATGATGATCAGGCGATGTGGATCGCCCGCCCCGATGTCCTCGAAAACCCGGCACTTTGGCGGCCCAAAGGCGATGCCGCCGGAACGGGCAATGCGGCGATTTTTTTCATTCACCCGACGTCCTACATCACCATGCGCCGCGATGCCGAATGGAACGCGTCGCTCGACGACAAGGAAACAAATGATCGCGCGGCAATTTTCGTTCGTGGTCAGGCGAGCAGCTTCAACGCCGCAGGCGACGTCTGGGCACCGCGCTACCGTCAGGCCAATTTCGGCGCGTTTCTGACCGACAAGCCCGAAGGGCTGATGGCGTTGGAAGCCGCCTATTTTGACGTCGCAACGGCATTTGACCGCTTCGTGGCCTCGGTTCCAAAAGACAAACCAATCATCCTTGTCGGGCACAGCCAGGGCGCATTGCACCTCACACGGCTGATCCGTGACAAGGTGGCAGGGGCACGCATCGCAAACCGGATCGTGGCTGCTTATGTCGTTGGCTGGCCGGTTTCGATTGCAAACGACCTTCCGGTGTTGGCGATGCCCGCTTGCACCGCGCCCGATCAAACCGGATGCCTGCTCAGCTGGCAAAGCTTTGCCGAGCCCGCCGACGTGACGCTGATTGTCGAAGCCTATGACAAGACGACAGGGTTCGACGGAAACCCGCGCAAGGGCAATCCGATGGTATGTACCAATCCGTTGAACGGAGGCGCTGCCGCTTCTGCGCAGATGACGGCAAATCTCGGCACACTCAAGAATGAACCCGATTTTAGCGGGGGTGTTTTGGTCAAGGGCGCCGTGGGCGCGCGGTGCGACGATGCGGGATTTCTGCTGATCGGCGATCCTCCCGAACTCGGGCCGTATACGCTGCCCGGCAACAATTATCATGTGTATGATTTCAGCCTGTTCTGGGCAAATATTCGCGCCGACGCGGTAGCGCGCCTCGCGGCATTCAAATCGCGGTGATGTTCGATCAGGCTTCGGATTTCGCCGCAATGCTGCCTATGGGCGGGCGGCTGGCGGGCATCGATCTTGGCACCAAAGTTACCGGGATCGCCTTTTGCGACGCGCAATGGCACTTCGCAACGCCCGCAGCATCGATGTCCAAAGCTAAATTTGCCAAAGAACGCGATACGCTTGAGGGCGTTTTCACCAAAGAAGCGATCCAAGGCATCGTCATCGGTCTGCCGTTAAATCTTGATGGCAGCGACAGTCCGCGCACCCAGTCTGTCCGCGCCTATGCCCGCAATCTTGCGACGCTTGGCCTGCCGATTCTGCTGTGGGACGAACGCTGGTCGACCGCGGCGGTCGAGCGCGCAATGATCGCCGCCGACATGTCACGCGCCAAACGCGCGGCGCGTGTCGATAGCGCGGCTGCAGCATGGATCCTGCAAGGGGCAATCGATGCCATGGCGCAGCTGCCGGGCGGCTGACCCGAAATCCGGTGCCAAGTCGCGACATCGCGCCTGCCAATCTTCCTCTTGACCTTGACAGGTTTTAGCCTATTCTGGAAGAAGGCAAGTGAAGGAGATGGCCGAAGCGTTTTGAACGGTTCAACGAGAAATCGGCTCCGTTCGACGACGTAACCCCCCTGTTTTGTCGTCAACTTGTTTCCCTGCGCTACCATCGCGCGGCCCTGTCTAATTTACGCATACGGAAACTCGGCGCTGGACAACCATGCGACCGCATAGCAGCATGGCGATGGGAGGCGCTCAAGACGCCGGGTCCGGAGGGAATGTGATGCGTGTATTGGCTTTGAGTGCGGTGTGTCTGCTGGCGCTGGCATCGTGCCAGAAACAGGCAAAAATCGACGAGACCGGCGCTGTTACCGGCGCGCGGCTGATCGCAGCGAGTGCCGATACCGATAACTGGCTAACCTATGGCCGCACTTATGATGAACAACGCCACAGCCCGTTGACCAAGATCAATGCCGAAACCGTCAAGGATCTGGGCCTTGAATGGTCTGCAGATCTCGACACGGGGCGCGGGCAGGAGGCGACGCCGATCGTGATCGATGGCAAGATCTACATCACCACCGCCTGGTCCAAAGTGAAGGCCTATGACGGGATCACCGGCAAGCTGCTTTGGGAATATGATCCGGAAGTTCCCGGCGAAACCGGGGTCAAGGCGTGTTGCGATGTCGTCAATCGCGGCCTCGCGGCTTGGGGTGACCGGCTCTATTTCGGCACGCTCGACGGCCGCCTGATTGCGCTCGATCGCGCCACCGGCAAGCCTGTGTGGAGCAAAGTGACCGTCGATCAGTCGAAACCTTACACGATCACGGGCGCACCGCGGATCATCGATGGCAAGGTCATCATCGGCAATGGCGGCGCCGAAATGGGTGTGCGCGGCTATGTCGCTGCCTACAGCGCCGATACCGGCGATGAACTCTGGCGCTTTTACACCGTGCCCGATGCCCCCGGCAAAAACGAGGCCGAACATCTCAAGAAAGCCGAAGCCACCTGGACCGGCGAATGGTGGAGCCAGGGCGGCGGCGGC
>JANPIQ010000156.1:0-20238 GCA_031425075.1 Sphingomonadales bacterium | reverse complement strand
GCGCGCGCGGCGGAGGATGGCCCGAATTCGGGCCAGCAGAAGTCGGTGGGAAAAAGGTTTGGCAATATAATCGTCAGCGCCAAGGGCGAGCCCCAGTTCTTCGTCGATCTCGTCACTTTTGGACGTTAGAAAAATGACCGGCATGTTCGATGTGTCTCGCAGCCGCCTGAGCAGTTCGATTCCGTCCATGCGCGGCATTTTGATATCGAACACGCCAAGGTCGGCAGGATTGCCTGCCAGCGCGCGCAACGCCGATTCTCCATCGGTATACACCCGCGTTGCAAAGCCTTCGGACTGGAGCGCTATCGAAACTGACGCCAATATGTTGCGATCATCGTCTACCAATACGATCGAAGCAGGTGCAGCGGAGGGCGATGGCGGCGAGACTGTCACAATATGGCCATATGCCAGCAATTGTGCGGTCGGCAAACTTCGATTGATCTTCGGTTAAGGAACAACTGGCCTTTTGGGCGTTTGACGGTTTCCCGCACCTCGCATAAGCGCGTGGGTAACGGCCAAGCCGCGTCGACGCGTTGCAAACGATTGTCCAAGTTCGGAGACTTTATTGTGTCACTTTCTACCCCCCATTTTCCGCTCGCAGATCAAGGCATTTCCGTCAGTGCGACGCAGCATTGGAATCTGGGGACGCCGCAGCTTGTCGAACACGCCGTGATTCGCGGCGAAGGGCAGCTCGCTAAGGACGGGCCGCTTGTTGTTGCCACAGGGAAGCATACCGGCCGGTCGGCGAACGACAAGTTTATCGTGCAAGATGCCGAAACGGCAGACACGATCTGGTGGGGCAAAACCAATGTGCCGATGCAGCCTGCGCATTTTGCGGCGCTGAAGGCTGATTTTCTCAAGGCGCTTGGGGAAAAAGAAACGCTGTTCGTTGCCGATTTGTTTGGCGGATCGCAGCCCGAACACCGCGTCAATGTGCGCGTCATCAACGAATTTGCTTGGCACAATCTGTTCATCCGCACGCTCCTCGTGCGCCCGACGCAGGATGATCTGGCGAGCTTCGTGCCTGAATATACAATCATCGATCTGCCAAGTTTTCGTGCCGATCCGGCGCGTCACGGCTGCCGCAGCGAAACGGTGATCGCGGTCAGTTTCAGTGAAAAGCTGATTCTGATCGGTGGTACGGCCTATGCTGGCGAGATGAAGAAGTCGGTTTTTGGCATCCTCAATTATCTGCTCCCGGCAAAAGGCGTCATGCCGATGCATTGTTCTGCCAATGTCGGCTCCGATGGCCAAACGGCGGTGTTTTTCGGGCTTTCGGGAACCGGTAAAACAACATTGTCGGCCGATGCCAGCCGCACATTGATCGGCGATGATGAACATGGCTGGTCGGATACCGCAGTCTTCAATTTCGAAGGCGGCTGTTATGCCAAAATGATCAATTTGTCGCCCGAGGCCGAACCCGAAATTTTCGCGACGACCAAGCGCTTCGGCACGGTGCTCGAGAATGTTGTGATGGATGCAGAAGCGCGCACACTCGACTTCAGCGATAATAGCCTCGCCGAAAACAGCAGGGGATCGTATCCGATCGACTTCATTCCGAATGCCAGCGAACAGAATCTGGGGCCAGTGCCGCGGAATATCATCTTTCTTACCGCCGACGCCTACGGTGTGCTGCCTCCGATTGCGAAGCTGACACCCGATCAGGCTATGTATCACTTCCTCTCAGGCTACACTGCGCGCGTCGCGGGTACCGAAATCGGTGTGATCGAGCCAAGTGCGACGTTTTCGACATGCTTTGGCGCGCCATTCATGCCACGCCATCCTTCGGTTTATGGCAATCTGCTCAAGGAACGGATTGCAAGGGGCGGTGTCGATTGTTGGCTGGTCAATACTGGCTGGACAGGCGGGCAATATGGCGTTGGCAGCCGTATGCCGATCAAGGCCACACGCGCGCTACTCAACGCCGCGCTCGATGGAAGCCTTGAGCAGGCAGAGTTCCGAAAGGATGCCAATTTCGGTTTCATGGTGCCAGTTGCTGTTCCCGGTGTTGACAGCGCGATCCTCGACCCGCGCGGCACTTGGGCTGACAAAGCCGGCTATGATGCCACCGCGCAGAAGCTGGTCCGGCAGTTCATCGACAATTTCGCCCAATTTGCCGATCATGTCGACGAAGGGGTGCGTCAGTCGGCACCGATTGCTGCGTAAGCGCTAGACGCGTTCGACAAGCAGGGTACCGCTTTCGGCACCAGTGATCCGCAGCCGTGCGCCAACTGGTGCGTCTGTTCCCTTTGCCATCCACACGCTGTCGCCAACTTTGACGCGTCCGCGCCCGCCTTCAATGGCGTCGACCACCGTCACCGTCTCGCCAACCAGTCGGGCCGCACGATCGTTGAGCATCGGGTCACCCGGAGCGCCGGGGTTACGGATCATCCAGGTCCGCGCGGCATACACCATCGCAACTGCCATGACAGCAAACAGACCGACTTGGCCCGAGATCGGAATTGGCAACAGCCAAACGAGAACGCCAGTTCCCACTGCCGCACCTGCCAGCCAAATCAGGAAAAAGCCCGGCAGCACGATTTCTGCTGCGCCCAGAATTAAGCCAAGGCTCAACCAGAACCAATGCGGCGCGAGCGCATCGAGCCAGTCCATCAGCTGCGATCCTTCAATGCATCTTTGGTAAGTTCGGCAATGCCGCCGAGCGTGCCGATCAATTGCGTCGCTTCGACCGGGAACAGGATGGTTTTGGCATTGGGCGATGTCGCAAACTGGCTGATGGCATCGGTGTATTTCTGCGCGATGAAGTAATTGAGTGCTTGTGTGCCCGACGATGCGATCGCATCGGAAACCATCGTGGTGGCTTTGGCTTCGGCTTCGGCTTCACGTTCGCGGGCTTCGGCGTCGCGGAACGCTGCCTCACGGCGACCTTCGGCTTGCAGGATTTGGCCCTGCTTTTCGCCTTCTGCCCGCAGGATTTCGGCTGCGCGCAGACCTTCGGCTTCGAGAATTTGCGCACGCTTTTCGCGCTCAGCCTTCATTTGCCGCGCCATCGCGTTCGAGATATCCGCGGGCGGTCGGATATCCTTCACTTCGACGCGGGTCAGCTTAACGCCCCAAGGCCCGGTTGCGTGGTCTACCACGTTCAACAGCCGCGCATTGATCTCGTCGCGCTTCGAAAGCGTTTCATCGAGATCCATCGATCCCATAACGGTGCGCAGATTGGTTGTCGTGATTTGCATGATCGCAACATAAAGATCGGAAACTTCATATGCCGCCTTGGCCGCATCGAGCACTTGAAAAAATACTACAGCATCAACGCCCACCATGGCGTTATCCTTGGTGATAATTTCCTGTCCCGGAATGTCGAGCACCTGCTCCATCACATTAACCTTGCGCCCGACGCGATCAAAAAACGGGATGATGAAGTTGAAGCCTGGCTGCGCAGCGTGCGTGAAGCGGCCGAAGCGCTCGATCGTGTAGACAAATCCCTGCCGTACGACAGTGACGCCCATGAACAGGAATACCACCGCCAGAAGCAGCAACGCCAGCACAAATCCGAAACTGCCCACCGCCAAATCTCCCCATAGCATAAAGGGTTATTGCCGATTGCAAGCGTTGCCGCCAAGCATAATCGGATGAACGCCAAACACGTCCTTGCGCCGCGCTCTGCGCTTTATATGCCGGCCTGCAATCCGCGCGCGATTGCCAAGGCACGCGATCTGGATTGCGATATGGTGATCCTCGATTGCGAAGATGCTGTGCCGGCTGGGCTCAAGGACGAAGCAAGGGCAGCGGCGCTCGACGCATCCGGGACTGGATTTGCAAGCAAGATTTGCGCGATCCGCATCAACGGACACGGGACGCAGGAACATGCCGCTGACATTGTGGCTGTTCGCCAATCACGCGCAGATTTTGTCGTCGCGCCGAAAGTGGAAACTGCCGCTCAGGCAGAGGAACTGGCCTCATTGTGCGGGAAGCCGTTGCTGGCTATGATTGAGACGCCGTTAGGCGTGTTGAATGCGCCGGCGATTGCTTCCGCGCTCGATGTCGCCGGATTGATCGCAGGAACGAACGATCTTGCCGCATCGATCCGGCTGCCATCATCTGCCGACCGGTCGGGATTGGTATTATCGCTACAGACCATCATACTTGCGGCGCGGGCAGCGGGTGGATGGGCACTGGATGGCGTGTGCAATGCCCTCAACGATACCACGCGGCTCCAGAATGAGTGCCTTGAGGGCCGGGCTTTCGGTTTCGATGGCAAGACGCTAATTCATCCCAATCAGATCGACCTCGCGAACCGGACCTGGTCTCCCAGCGAAGCCGAATTGGAAGAGGCGCGGGCGCTGGTTGCGGCAGCACAGGGCGGGGCCGAGCGTTTCCGTGACCGGATGATCGAAACAATGCATGTTGACATGGCCAAGCGTATTCTGACGCGGGCTGAGGCGCGCTAGCCACTCCGCCAAGTCGCGGTTACATGGGCTGCCACGAATCGAAATGGGAATAAGTGGCATGGATATCCGGCTGGGTCTGACGTTCGACGATGTGCTGTTGCAGCCCGCTGCCTCCGAAATCTTGCCGAGCACCGCCAATACCGCAACGCGGGTGACCCGCGAAATCGCGCTGAGCATCCCGATCCTGTCTTCGGCGATGGATACGGTGACCGAGGCCGAAATGGCAATCGCGATGGCGCAACTGGGCGGGCTGGGCGTCCTCCATCGCAATCTTGATATTGAAACGCAATGTGCAGCAGTACGACGCGTAAAGCGTTTTGAATCGGGGATGGTGGTCGATCCGATAACGATCGCGCCCGATGCGACGCTGGCCGATGCTCTGGCGCTGATGGCCGCAAACCGGATTTCGGGAATTCCCGTGGTAGAGGCGTCGGGGAAGCTGGTCGGCATCCTTACGCACCGCGACGTTCGCTTTGCCGAAAACCCTAAACAGCCAGTGCGCGAGCTCATGACTCACGACAATCTGGCAACGGTCCGTGAGGGCGTGGGCGAAGAAGAGGCACGACGATTGCTCCATCACCGCAGGATCGAGAAACTGATCGTTGTCGATGACGACTATCGTTGCACTGGCCTCATCACCGTCAAGGACATCGAAAAGGCTGTCACTTATCCTGATGCTACCAAGGATTCGGCAGGGCGGCTTCGTGTGGCAGCTGCCACCACGGTGGGGGATGCAGGTTTCGAACGAACCGAAGCGCTGATCGACGCGCAATGCGATTTGATCGTCATCGATACAGCTCACGGCCATTCGCGGATGGTTGCTGCGGCTGTAGAGCGCGTTCGGCGGCTTTCTAATACGGTTCAAATCGTCGCCGGGAATGTGGCGACGGGTGATGCGACCAAAGCGCTGATCGATGCCGGCGCCGATGCGGTCAAGGTCGGGATCGGTCCAGGCTCGATCTGCACGACACGCGTCGTTGCAGGTGTCGGTGTTCCGCAATTGACGGCTGTGATCGATGCGGCGGAGGCTGCTGCAGCGTCGAACACGCCAATCATCGCGGATGGCGGTTTGCGCACATCAGGCGATATTGCCAAAGCGCTTGCGGCGGGTGCGTCGTGTGTCATGGTTGGGTCGCTTTTGGCAGGAACCGAAGAGGCGCCTGGGGAAGTGTTTCTCTATCAGGGCCGGTCGTACAAAAGCTATCGCGGCATGGGGTCGGTTGCGGCGATGGCGCGCGGATCGGCTGATCGGTATTTCCAGCAGGACATCAAAGATCAGCTCAAGCTGGTGCCCGAAGGTATTGAGGGCCAGGTGGCGTATAAGGGGCCCGCGCGCGATGTGATTCACCAGCTCGTAGGCGGGGTAAAGGCGGCGATGGGATATACTGGTGCCGCGACGATTGCCGAACTTCAAAAGCGTGCTCAATTTATCCGCATCACCAACGCGGGCTTGCGTGAAAGCCATGTTCATGACGTGACGATCACGCGCGAAGCGCCAAATTATCCGACGCAAGGATGACCCCCGCCGCACGCGTTCAGTCTTCGATCGACATCCTCGACAAGGTGATTATCGCCGCGCGCGATAATGGTGCGCCTGCAGACGCCATTTTGAGTGAGTGGTTTAAGAGCCACCGCTTCGCCGGATCGAAAGACAGGGCCGCGATACGAGAAATCGTTTGGGAAACAATCCGCGCGCACGGCAACTGCCCTGTGAATGGCCGTGCCGCAGTGCTGGGCACCGGGAATCGGGCATGGGCGGAAATGTTCGACGGTTCGACTTATGGCCCGGCAACCCTATCTGACAGCGAACCGCGCAGCGTGCCGTCGCTGCTTCCTGACTGGTTTGCCCAATCCCGACCCGATTGGCTCGATGATGCAGAGGCAGCGGCATTGCTCGCGCGTGCACCGCTCGATGTGCGTATCAACCGGCTCAAGGCCGATCCGGCCGAAGCGCGCGCGGTGCTGGGCGAAGGAGAGCCTATCCCCCATCTTGACCATGGCTTGCGATTGCCGCCGATGGCCCAGTTCGATCAGCACGAACTTGTCCGCAACGGCAGTATCGAAGTGCAGGATGCAGGATCGCAGCATGTCGGCCGGATCGCAGGCGCGCAACCTGGCGAGCTTGTGATCGATCTGTGCGCAGGGGCTGGCGGTAAAACACTGGCTTTGGCAGCCGACATGCAAGCGCGCGGACGCCTGATCGCGTGCGATACCAACAGGGCCCGACTATCGAAATTGCGTCCGCGGGCCGAACGGGCAGGGGCCGAAGGCATCGAATGCCGACTGCTAGATCCGGGCCGTGAAGCCGAATTGATGGCCGATGTGACTGGCCAAGCCGATCTTGTTCTGGTCGATGCCCCGTGTTCGGGCACCGGCACATGGCGGCGGAGCCCTGATTTACGCTGGCGGTGGACGCCCGAAAGGCTTGCCGCTGTCGAAGCGTTGCAGCGCCATATTGTGGCCATAGGCTTATCGCTTTTGAAACCCGGCGGCAGGCTTGTGTATGCTGTCTGTTCGATCCGCGATGCCGAAGGTCGCGACCAGGTTGAAGGCTTCGGCGTTGCCAGCGACCACATGTCGCAGCAGCCAGTGGGGCGTGTGCGCGGCGGCGGCCTGTTGCTGACGCCACTTCATGACAGAACCGATGGCTTTTTCATCGCGAGGCTGTCACAAGACTGATACCGATGTCCCGCAACCGCACTTTGGAGTTGATCATGCGTTTTTCCCCGCCTGCCATTGCCATGGGACTTACCCTGCTCGTCGTGTCGAGCGTGGGGCAGGGGCAGCGTCCCGATGCAGCGGTCGATCCAGTTTCGGCGGCATTGACGGCTGAGGGAAAAATCTTGTTGGCGGCCGGCAAATTGGGCGAGGCAACCGATGCGCTGGAAAGCGCGCTTGTTGCCGACCCCAAGAATCGCGGGGCTTTCATTGCGTTGGCACAGGCTGCGCAGCGCGAAGGATTGTCTGGCAAGGCAATCCGGTATTACCGGGAAGCGCTGTTGATCGAACCAAACGACGTGATCGCGCTCTCGGGGCAGGGCGAAGCGATGGCAACCAAAGGCGCGATCGAACGCGCGCGTGAAAATCTCGTGCGGGTTGAAAAGCTGTGTATCGCATCGTGTGTCGAACAGACACGTCTTGCTGCGGCAATTGCAAAGGCGGCAACACCGGCGGTGATGTCGGCCGCTGCAGTGACTCCGAAGCCTACGGTGACCGAAAAACAATCCAAGCCTTAGAAATCATCTTCTGCCAACTTCTCGCGCAATCTCTACAAACTCAGCGACAGAAAGCGTTTCGGCGCGGCGCGAGGGATCGATTTGCAGCTTGGGCAACGCGTCGAGCGCCCGAGGCACGGATTTCAGGCTTTGGCGCAGCATTTTCCGCCGTTGTCCAAAGGCCGCGGCCGTCACGCGCGATAGTGTTGCAGGCTCCACGTCGGCAGGCTGAGCGCCAGGTGTGATATTGACAACGGCCGACATGACTTTTGGAGGCGGGACGAATGCCGATCGATGAACGGACATGGCAATCCTGGCCGAAGACCGCCACTGCGCAAGGATTGACAGGCGGCCGTATCCCGACGATCCCGGGATTGCCACGATCCGTTCGGCAACTTCGCGCTGGAACATCAGGGTCAGGCTTGACCAAAGCGGTGGCCATACGGGGCTTTCCAGCCATTTGATAAGCAGCGCCGACCCGATATTATACGGAAGATTTGAAACGATCGCGCCTCCATCGGGAATGATCGTGTCGAGCGATATCTCGAGCGCATCGGCGTCTATCACGCGCAATTTGCCCGGATAGGCCCGGGCGAGTTCGGCAAGAGCCGGCAGGCAGCGATGATCGCGTTCGACCGCGGTGACACAGGCACCGGCCTTCAGCAGAGCGCGTGTTAATCCGCCCGGACCCGGGCCAATTTCGTAAACCGCCTTGTCAGCAAGCGTGCCGGGAACCGCGGCGATACGATCGAGCAACTGCATATCGAGCAGAAAATTTTGCCCGAGCGATTTGTGCGCAGCAAGGCCATATCGCGCAATCACGTCGCGGAGAGGGGGCAATGGAGGCGTAAGGCTCACCCGGCTTGGGCGCGCCAGTGTGATGCCGATGCCGCCATGCGGATCGCGGCAATCATCGCTCCGGCTTCGGCCTTGCCCTTGCCTGCAATATCGAATGCGGTTCCATGATCGGGGGATGTCCTGACGATCGGCAGGCCCAATGTGATGTTCACGCCATCGTCGAAATGCAGCGTTTTCAAGGGGATCAGCGCCTGATCATGATAACAGCAGATGGCCGCATCATACTCGCTGCGCGCGCGGGCATGAAACATCGCATCGGCGGCAAAGGGCCCGCGCGCATCGATACCTTCGGCCTGCAGTTGCGCTATCGCAGGCGCAATGAGCTCGATTTCCTCGCGACCCAAGGTGCCGCTTTCGCCCGCGTGTGGATTGAAGCCGGCAAAGGCAAGCCGCGGATTGGCTATCCCGAAACTCCGGATAAGCCCCTTCGCTGTCGTCCGGGCTTTGCACGCAATCAGTTCGGGCGACAGGCTGAGCGCGACATCTGCAAGAGGGACGTGGGTTGTGACAGGAACCACCTTGAGCGACGGCCCTGCGAGCATCATCACCACATTCGCTGACGAGATTCCGCAACGTTCGGCAACAAATTCGGTCTGCCCCGGATAGGTGAACCCGATTTCGTAGAGCTGCGCTTTGGAAACCGGGCCAGTGACAATCGCCGATGTCACTCCACTCCGCGTGAGACCGAACGCCATTTCGAGCGAGGCCAGCGCACAACGCGCTCCTTCGGCATTGGGCTCACCAGGAACGATCGCCCCGGCATCTTCGACCTGCAAGACAGGGAGCGCGTCAGGAAACACATGCGCTGCGTGGCTAGGATCTGTGATCCGCGAAACAGGCCCGCGCCACACAGCTTCCACCGACCGGACATCGCCGACGGCAAAAAATAGCGGGAGCCGCTGGATTTCGCGGGCGACCCAGGCTTTAGCGACCGTCTCAGGGCCGATTCCGGCAGGATCGCCCAGCGCAATGGCAACAGGCACGTCAGCGATAATCAACCACCGCGTCCCGTCGCAAATCTCTCAAATAGCGTTGAGCGCGCTGCGCAGTTCGTTCTTCCTCGATCCGGTTGCGCAACGTTTCGGGGTCCGGATCTCCTGCCGATGCCGGATCGTCACGCCCGCACAGAACAAGGACGCGCACGCCTTCTTTCTGCGATCCGAACGGGGGGGAGGCCTGCCCGATTTGCAGGCCAAGCAGCATATCCTGAAGTTGCGGCGGCAGATCGCGAACGCGCACCTGATCGTTATCGATCAGATCAGCACCTTGCGCCTGCGCAAATTCTTCGACGCGCCCGCACCCGCCCATGGTTTGGGCGGCCTGGCCAAAACTGCTCGCTTTAGTTTGTGCGTCGGCCGAAGACATGTTTGCAGGAAAATTGATCGACAATTGCCGCAATGACAAAACGGCATCGCGCGGATCGGCGGTCAAAACCTTGCGCGCATCGTCGAGGTAAAGGATCGAGAACCCCCCCGGCACCTCAATCGGCCCCACAAGCTGTCCTACCGAAATTTCCTGCACGGCCTGCGCAAGCGAATCGGGCAATTGCGCCGCCCTGATCCAGCCAAGATCACCACCGACAACTGCTGTCGACGCTTCTGAAAACTGGCGGGCATATGCCGCAAACGATCCGCCTTGCCTGATTTGTTCAATGATCTTTTTCGCCCCCGCCAACACTTCCGGCGCATTGTCAGGCGTTGCCGATAGATAGATTTCGCTGACCTTGAACTCGTCGGTTCCGCGTGCTGCCTTCAGCCGTTCAAGAACTTGGTTAACCTCTGCGTCGCTCACATTGACTTCGACCTTGCGGCGCAACAAGCGGCTCCACGCCACTTCGCCTTCGATCTGACGACGCATCGACCGGTCCGAAGAGCCGACGGTGCGCAGATAGGCACCCATTTCCTGCGACGTGCGCCGAAATCGCTGCGAAATGCTGTTGAAACCGCTATCGACGTCGCTCTTGACGATTTCAATCTTGTTGGCTTTGGCTTCCTGGATCTGCAGTGTTTCGTCGATAAGATTGCGCAGCACTTGCACCCGCAAACGTTCAAGTTCTTCGGCAGGGATCGACCCGCCATTGGCGACCACGATCAACGCCAGACGCTGATCGACATCGGTTCCAGTGATAATTTCGCCATTGACGATCGCGGTGGCCTTGCGAAGATTGGGCTCGACCTTTCCGAAGGTTGAAAGCGTCGAAGGAAGATTGAGGCCGGTGGTAGGGACTGCTCCACCATCGCTGACTGTCTGCGCATACCCCGAACCGGTACCTACAAATGCCGATATCGCCGCCATGCCGATCAGCCGGCCAAACAGATGCTTCATCTTAATCCTTCGTAATATTGCCACAGCCATTGCATTTTGAAGTAAATTGTTTCGGCTTAACCGTTGCTGACGTGAATATTCCTACGGCTTTAACCATTCGTCCGCGGGCTGCCTAGACCGAATACATTATTGCTAGAATCCGACATTTTTGAACGACAAGCGAAGCTGGAACGAATTGCCGCGCCGCGCATCGCCTGCCGGATCATAATCACGCCGCCACGTGAAGCCAAATCGCAGGCAATCATCCTCATAGGCAATGCCGAGCCGATGCCGGACGGGATCATAGCCATCGGCCAGCGATAGCGGGTCTTCGCGCCTGTCGGTAAGATCGACGATAGCCGAACCGAATATCGACCAGTATCGCGCCACCTGGACGCGGCCGCCAAGCCGGATTTCCTCGCGATCACGAAGATCTTCGATTGCCCGATCGACATCGCGGTTGAGCCGCAAATAGCCTGCGGTGACATAGGTAGAATCGCTGCCCAGTGTGACGTCGATTTCATTGCGGCGCACCGCCAGATTGTCTTTATCGAGCCTATACCGATGGGTGAGGCTGACGAAGCGCTTATACTTGACGGTCGTTCGTCCAACGACATCGGATGATCTGTCGTTCAAGCCTGTTCCGTCAGGAAAAATCGCAGGCCGCTTAGTGAAGCGATAACTCTGGCCGATATTCGTGCTGATCGAGAGGCCAGGCAAATCGAGGCCCCAATCGACACCGTAAGTGATCCGCGCGCCATCTTCCCAGCGATCATAGCCCGGAAAACGGTTGAGCGCGAACAGGTTCGAATCTTCAAGATCGACCGAGCGCGCATCTTCATTGGGCAGCCGCAAGTTGGCAGTGCGCGGCGAAGCAACGAACTGCACCTTCGGCGTCAATCGTTGTGTGCCGCCAAACGCCTCGCCGATAAACGGCCAGCGCAATTCAGCCGCCGCCGCAGCGATCCCGCGGCCGCTCCAGCCATTGCGGCCGCGATAAATTGCCGTCGGCGTCAGCGCCACCTCATTGGTGTGATACACATCGCCGCGGGCATAACCTGTCAGCACCAGTTCCTGACCCAGCGAGGTGATCCGCCTTAAATCCCAGCGCGCCGATGCAAATCCGCGCTGCGTATCCTGGCCCGATGTCCGTCCGATGGCGAGCGTGTTGAGCTGGAATTCGGCCTTACCACCCAGCAATGTGTCATCGATGCGCTTGCGGTAGTCGATCAGCGGAAGCGCGATGGGCGATTGGCCCTGCGGATCGCCTGCGCGCAACGTCTGAAACCCCCAACCGGCAATCGACAGATATGATGTCCGGCTAATCCGGCTGGCCTCGATCACATTGCGGAGGCGGTCGTCGCGTGAAATGTCGTATCGGCGCAGGAACGTGCGGTCGGTCACGATCCGGGCCGATCCGGTAATGCTCCAGCGCGGGGTTAGCTGAAACTTGCCCGAACCTTCGATATATCCCCGAAAATCCTGTTCGCGGGTACCGCCGACGGTGCCGGTCGGAAGGCGCGAACTGTAGGTCGCATAGCCTGTAACGCGATAGGCACCGTCTTTTGTCAGTGCGCGATAGCTTCCCTCCAGCATGGGTGCGGCATCGCTGTAGATGTGCGGCGCAACAGTCAGGTCGCGATTGGAGCCAATCCGCAGATAGTAAGGGATGGTGACTTCGATCCCGTTGTTACGCGAAAAGCGGAGATCGGGCACCAGAACTCCGCTGCCGCCATCGCCATTGGCCGGATGCGAAAAGCCTGGCAGCGCAAGGATCGGCAGACCGAAAACGTCCAGCCTTGCACTCTTGTAACGGATCCGGTTGGTGGCTGGATCATGGACTACGCTTTGGGCCGAAATCTTCCATGATGGATCTTTTGGGCAGCCGTCGTCATCTTCGACTTTGCACGGACTGTAAACCGCGCGCTCGAGCGTCGAGACGCCGTTGACGCGTGTGCCCCTGACTGCTGCGAGTCGTCCGCCATCGGCCAGGACGATCAGCAAGTTCGAAATGACGCCATCCTTCAGCGTGTCTGTCAATTCGATGGTATCGCCATAGGCGGTATCCCCGCCAGGGTTCACGATTGCCACATTCCCCTTGGCGACAACCTGGCCAGTCTTGCGATTCCAGCGTACTTCGTCCGCGCGCAGCCGATTGCCTTCGGTGACCATCGCAACGCTGCCACTGGCGGTGACGATATCGGCGTCGGTGTCATATTCGAGTGTATCGGAACTGAAATCGACTTCGCGCTCGGTGGCTCCGGGCTGCGGTGCCCCTGGGGATTGCGACCAGGCCATGGTCGCGTGGACAATGGCAAGTCCGATGAGCGCAGGGCGCAGGAAAAGGCTGGTTTTTACTGGCATGGTCCGCGGTCGGGCAGCCTATTGCATCCAAGTGCCGCCATCGCAACGGCTTTGCGCGCGGGTGAGGCGGCAATAACTGTTTTGAGTTCAACGCGCTGTCAGACTGCGAACTCTCCTGAGGACGCGATAGGCCAATGATTTGACGTGGTTCTGGCTGGGCCAGCGATCAGGCGAGGAAGGCGACGAACCTGCCTTCCGAAGCAGCCGGTTGAAGGCGCGTGCATCGGCTTCGCGGTAGCTCCAACGGGACCGCCACGTCACCGATAACGAGATTGCTGGACCCTGAATAACGCGCACGAAATGGGGGGCTTTGACCGGCACATGCAGGCCATCTCCCGGTGCAAGCATGATGGGATTACCGCTACTTGCGAAGCTGTCGTTCCACGGCAGATTGCGGTGTTGCTCGCCCAAATGAAAGCGCTCGTGCGCTTCAGCAGCAACGATCAGTTCATTGATCTGTTCGAAGATTGTGAAGACTTTCGTTCCCCTGATCTGAAGCAGGATATTGTGTTCTGGATCGAAGTGAAACGGGGTGATGGCATTGCTGGCCGACACGAAAATAAAGCCCTGCAGGTTGAGCATCGGACCCGTTCGCGGTTCCACGGCCGCGCGGACCGATTCCAATGTGGAATGAAGCAAATCGCGATATTCAGGATCTTGCTCGATCTGCTTGAGCACCATCCATGCGCCATTGACCTCGATATCGCGGATGGTCTCGGCTGCCGAGATCAAAGGCGTTGGAATGTCATCGACATCGATCCCGATGGGAAGATCGCCCGAATTATACTCGACATGATCTGGGCTGAGGCGGCCGGCAAGAGCAACGATGGCGTCGAGCGAAAGCAGCGGGTGATCGACAAGCGTGTGGCCAAGTTTGACCGGCGATTCAGGATAGGCGCTTTTAAGCAGCGCCAGTGTGGCAGCGGGGAAGCGAGGCGCGGTCATTTTCGGTATCTCTTAATCGCGGCAAAAGCGCACTCCGCCGTTCGGCAGATCGCGTGGATTATTCGGCGTCGCGGCCCCGACAGCGGTATTGTAAGCTGCGAGATTTCCCGCCGTTCGGCCCATAGCCGGTCGATCATCGGATGGTCCGCAACGGCGCAACTATCCATCCATGCTATATCAGGATCATCCAGAACACGCCGCAGGTTTTCAAGCTCGATCATCACGCCTGGTGAAAAACGCGCCGCGTTTTCATCATAAGCAATTTTGAATGACCAGCTTCCCGGGGGGGTTCGGAAATTGATCAGCATCGCGACAGGCTTTCCGTCAACACACAGACGCTGGAAATCGAGCCGATCATTTGCGCTGGCACCGGTCACGACGTCGATCAGAAATGCCTTGGATTTCGCATCATTGGCCAAAGCGGCGCCATTGCGTCCCTTCCAACCCGATTGTTCGAGCAGCAGGAAATCATCGCACCACAGGTGGAGATCGTCGCCCGCAATCACCGTTCCGGATCTGCCAAGCGTTTCGAAACAGACAGTGCCGATATCACGCAAACGCGCAGCAAGCCGGCGCAATTCTTTTCGCTTTTTGGGTCGGATGTGAGCGTCGAGATAGGCGTCAGGCGATTGCGACCCCGAAATGCTTGCGCGTCGATACCGATGGACAGGGGTGCAGGTGCGCACTTGGCACAGCGCAATCGCGACATCGCCGCCAGCGTCCATTTCCCTGAGTGTCAGAAAGCCTTCGGCCCAATCGCTGCGATCGAGCCAATCGAGCACGCCGCGCCAGAACATCTGTTCTGCGCCAGCACGGACAAGCGGCGTTCCCATGAAGCATTGGTAGTGAACCCAATTGCGGATATGCCTTACCCGAATGCGCCCGTAGCGATCGTGCGTTTCGAGCGCGATCATGCCGATCAGCTCACCGGTTATAGCTCGAACCTCGAGAAGCTTTATGCCGTCATGGCCGAATGCCTTCAGCGCTGGCAGCACAAACCACATTTCGGCAAAGGCGCACGGCTCGGCTGCAACCTCGGCCAACGCGGCCCAATCGGCACGAAGCGTCGCATCGCACGCATCGAGCGCGCGTTCGCGAACAACTGTGACGCGGGCGCCAGATCCGGATTGAGTCTGCAACATGTTCGCCCCTTTAGCGGCCACCGCCTAACAGGCCCCTAATCCGTGCGGTGCTGTCCGCTTGCCCCTATTTGGAATTGTTGCGAAGTGCGATAGGACGATGCCATGACGTCTTCAATTTTTCCAGCCACACGGCTGCGCCGCCTTCGGTCATCTGCATGGAGCCGCGGGCTGGTTGCAGAACATGCCGTCTCTCCGCAGCATCTGATCTGGCCGCTTTTTATCACCGAGGGGAAGGGTATCGAAGAACCCGTTTCCTCGCTGCCCGGCGTGTCGCGCTGGTCGGTCGATGGGATCGTGGCGCGGGCAAAAGAAGCGAAGAACCTTGGGATCGGATGCATTGCGCTATTTCCAAACACACAAATGCAGCTTCGCACCGATGACGGGCGCGAAGCGCTCAATCCTGATAATCTGATGTGTCACGCCATACGCGCGATCAAGGACGCGCTCGGCGATACGATGGGTGTGCTCACCGATGTGGCGCTCGACCCATATACAGCGCACGGGCATGACGGGCTGGTCGATGCCAAAGGCTATGTGTTGAATGACGCAACGGTTGAGGTGCTGACGGCACAAGCGGTCAACCAGGCAATAGCCGGTGCCGATATCATCGCGCCATCTGACATGATGGATGGCAGGATTGGCGCAATCCGCAATGCGCTCGAAAGCGCAGGACATGCCAATGTTCAGATCATGTCTTATGCCGCAAAATATGCGAGTGCTTTCTACGGTCCGTTTCGAGATGCCGTGGGCTCTGGCGGATTGCTGAAAGGAGACAAGAAAACCTACCAGATGGATCCTGCGAACGGCGAAGAAGCGCTTCGTGAAGTCGCCATGGACATTGCAGAAGGTGCAGACAGCGTCATGGTAAAGCCGGGCCTGCCCTACCTCGACATCATCAGGCGCGTGAAGGATCGGTTTGACGTCCCTGTCTTTGCCTATCAGGTATCAGGCGAATACGCCATGATCGAGGCCGCTGCGGCTGCGGGCGCCGGTGATCGTGACGCTTTGGTTCTTGAAACGCTGCTGGCGTTCCGAAGGGCGGGGTGTTCGGGCGTGCTGACCTACCATGCGGCGCACGCTGCAAAGCTCCTCCATGGTTGAATTCAGGCTGGAAACCGCGCGTCTCGTATTGCGCGATTGGCGCGATAGAGATCGCGAGCCTTGGTACGCCATGTCCTGCGATCCGGAGGTGATGGCGACGATCGGCCCTCTCAAAACGCGCGAAGAGTCCGATGCGCAGATCGATCGTCTTATGGCGCAGAGTTCTGCAATCGGTCATACTGTGTGGGCGCTCGAACGACGCGAAGATAGCGCCTTTCTTGGGTTTTGCGGGCTGACCCTTGGTGAGTTCGATCCCATCGACGGCGAAGTCGAAATCGGCTGGCGGTTGTGGGGCAAAGATTGGGGACGCGGATATGCGCGTGAAGCAGCGCTGGCTTGTCTGGATTGGGGTTGGGCGCACACCGATGTCGATCAAATCTGGGCAATCACCACGCCAGGCAACACGCGCAGTTGGGGTTTGATGGAACGGCTTGGGATGATCCGAAATTCGGACATGGATTTCGAGCACCCCAAAGTCGCTGATGGCAGCCCTCTCAAGCCGCACATCACTTACAGCATCGCACGACCGCGTTCTTGAGCCGTCGTTAACCATTTTCATACCGGCGCTGCTATAGGCACTTCGGATATGCAAAAGGGTGCCATCTTGATTTCGACCGCGGCTGCTCCGGCGTTCACCTCGGCCCAGCGCGCGCTGTTTGTCGTCACGATCTGCGCGGGATCGTTTCTGCTGTTCCTGGTTCAGCCGCTCGTGGCACGCATGGCTTTGCCGCGCCTTGGCGGGGCCCCCGCTGTCTGGAACTCGGCAATGCTCGTCTACCAGGCATTATTGCTTGGCGGATATGCCTACGCGCATTGGCTGGCAAGGCTGTCCGGGCGGACGCAGTCGGTTGTTCATCTCGGTGGGTTCGTCGTTGCCGCGCTCATGCTGCCCATCGGACTATCTCAAGCCATGCCGCCTGCCGATGCCAACCCTATTCTGTGGGTGCCGTGGCTATTGCTGACCTCGATCGGGCCAATTTTTTTCATCGTTTCGGCACAGGCACCACTCATGCAGCGCTGGTTCACGCTGTCGGGCGGCGGCGATCCTTATCCGCTCTATGCTGCATCGAACCTTGGCAGCTTTGGCGGATTGATCGCGTATCCGTTGATCGTCGAGCCGTTGCTGCCGGTCGCACAGCAAAGCCTGTTGTGGAGCATCGGCTATGGCATGCTTGCAGTCCTTGTTCTTCTCTGTGGACTGCGCTTACCGGCTATAGTCGCGTCGACCGACACTACGGCCGCCATCACCCAGCCTCCTGCACGATCCGAAACCATCAGGTGGATTGTCCTCGCCGCGATTCCATCGGGGCTCATGCTTGCTACGACGCTTCACCTGACGACAGATATTGTCGCAATGCCGCTTTTGTGGGTCATTCCGCTCGGCCTTTATCTGTTGAGCTTTTCGGTCGCGTTTGCAACCGATCGCAGACTTGCCGATTTCTTGACGCGGATCGCCCCGTTGACACTGCCGATAGCAGCCTGCGGCGTTTTTGCCGATGCGACCCAATGGCAGATGGTGTTTGCAGGTCTGACCGTCTTCAACATGTTCGTGATTGCAGTGGCACTTCACAGCGCGATGTTCGCGCGGCGTCCGGCCCCTGAACACCTCACACGATTTTATCTCGCCATGTCGATCGGCGGCGTGATTGGCGGCATCGTGTGCGCCTTGATCGCGCCGCTGATATTCGACTGGACGTACGAATATCCGCTTTTGATGATGGCGTCGGCGATTGCTTTAGCACCACGTGCGCTTTTCGATGCCACCGCGGCATTCTGGCAGCGATCATCGGCGGCGCGGATCGCGCGGTTTGCCGCCATCGCCATGATATTCGTTTCGCTGATCGGGCAGGGCAGCTTCGGCATCCCTGATTCAGCAAAGATCCAGGCGGGTGTGGCGTTTGTGCTTATCGGTGCAATTCTGCTGTCGATGGGCAACAGGCTGGTTTATGTCGCCGGCATCGCGGCGCTGATGCTGACGCAAGGCGGATGGACCAAGCTCGGCCTCTCATTTGCAGATGGCATGATGACGCGGAGCTATTTCGGCGTTTATGCCGTTCGCCCGAGCGGCAAGGATGCACGACTGCTCGTCCATGGAACGACCGTCCACGGCATCCAGAATCTGGGATCCGAAGCACGCGAGAGGATGCCGAACAGTTACTATGCTCCGCTTTCGGGTGTGGGACTGGCAATGACCCATGCCGCACAGCTTTACGGTCCGAAGGCAAAGATTGCAGCTGTCGGCCTTGGGGCAGGCACGCTTGCCTGTTACGCCAAACCCGGACAGGACTGGACGTTCTACGAAATCGATCCAGTCATCGAGGCAATCGCACGCGATCCCAAACGCTTCACTTTCCTGTCACGGTGCCTGCCTGGTGTGCCGGTGAGGATAGGCGACGCACGGCTGACACTGGCGGAGGATGCAGCAGCAAGCGCCGATATCCTCGCAATCGATGCGTTTTCATCCGACTCGGTTCCCATGCACTTGTTGACGCGCGAAGCGTTCGAAAGCTATGCGCGCAAGATCACGCCCGACGGGCTGTTGCTCGTTCATATCTCGAACCGCTACCTCGATCTGGCACCTGTCATTGCCGCGGCGGCAAAAGAAGGCTGGGTGGCAAAACTGCGTGTCTATCGCCCTGACAAGACCGATACCGACGTTAGCCGCTATTCAGCGTCAAACTGGGTGGCGCTCGCCCGAAAGCCAGAGCGACTAGAAGCACTGGTGGCTGCAAGCGGAAGTGCGATGTGGCAAGATTTGCCCGCGCGCGACAATTTCGAGGCATGGAGCGACAATTATGCGAGCATCTTGCCGATCCTGAAGTGGAAGCGGGATTGATCGGAGCCGAGCGCCGCGCCATGGTCGTACGATGCACGACGTTACGATCATCACGCTCAATGGCCATACGCCCCGGATCGATCCCAGCGCCTTCGTCGCGCCAGGATGCCGGATCATCGGTGATGTCGAAATCGGGCCAAAAGCAAGCATCTGGTACAATTGTGTGTTGCGTGGCGATGTGAATGCCATCCGGATCGGCGCGCGATCGAATGTGCAGGACGGCAGCATCATCCATTGTGATTCGGACAAAGGCGGGATGAAGGGCTGGCCGACGATCATCGAAGAGGACGCGCTCATCGGCCATATGGCGATGCTTCATGGCTGTACAATCGGACGCAATGCCCTTGTGGGGTTGGGAAGCATTGTGATGGATGGCTGCGTGCTTGAACCTGATTCGATGCTGGCCGCCGGCGCTATGCTTACGCCTGGAAAAAGGGTCGCTTCAGGCCAGATGTGGGGTGGGCGGCCTGCCAAATTCATGCGTGATCTGCAATCCGAATGGGCTGCGGCGAATGCCATGGGCGTGGCGCATTATGTTCACAATGCCAAAATCCATAAAACTGCGATCAGCGGCTGAGGCGCGCGGCCAATTGTAAAGACGCCTGCGCCTGTCGCTCGGCTATGGCGGTCGCCTCGATATAGGCCGCCTCGACGACCGGAAAATCGGCCGAGAGCGACGTCAACATCAGTGCGCGATACGCATCGGCGATCGTTGCCGCGGCATTGGCAGCAGGTGCCAGCAACGGTTCGAGACGGCTGGCGCCAAGCTGGCCTTCGATCCAGCGTTCGCTGCCTTCGCCTGCGCCGGCCGCCGCTGCAACCTGCGCTTGTGATTTTGATAATTGTTCGTCGAAGCGGGGCTGGCTGGCCCGTGCGATTGCCAGTTGTGCGGAGACCTGAGCCAAAAGTTCGGGGTTCGATGGCGTTGCCGGTGGCGCGGGAACCGACGCTGGCGCTTGCGTGATGGTTTCAAACGGGCGTTTGGCAAGCGAAGGATAGCCGCTTGCAGCAGCGCAACCACCAAGCAGAGCCATCGAGGCCATAGGGGCGATCCATTT
>JANPIQ010000155.1:0-4083 GCA_031425075.1 Sphingomonadales bacterium | reverse complement strand
TCCCAGCCCGGCGGCTTCGCGCACGGCCCTGAGGAAAAAAACGGCCGGACAGGCTTCGCCCCCGGCTTCACAACATCAGTCATTTCAGCATCTCCTTGCAGAGAGCAGCGCGGCGTTGGGACCGCGTGGCCCGGAGCCGCCATTAGGGGCGTTGGGTGAAGTGTCAAGGCTGGTGGGTTGGTCGGGACGGCAGGAATTTGACCGGGCCGGAACTTATGCATGTGCTAGCTCGACCGTCCCAATCCTTCGCTTCCGATTATCTGCCCGCTGAGAGGCAATCCCATGAGCGCGAAACGCAAGCGGCTAAATGGGTCATCCATCAGCTAAGATGGCCAATGGTCAGTAATGTCGTCAAACAGCGTCATCCTCAAAGGGATTGATCAGCCCCACCCCCATCGCGACGAAATCGCCGACGTTGCGGGTCGCCAGTGTCAACCCCGCCTCAATCGCCGTCGCTGCGATCCAGGCGTCGCGTTCGGATTTGGGGTCGGGGATGTGGAGGGCTGCGCAGATCAGCGCGACGGCGCGCGATAGTGGCAGCGTTCGCTGTTCATAGGTTGTCATCACCTGATCGTTCAGCCAGCGTCGCAGCACCAGCCCTTGCGCAACGTCGCGGCGTTCCATCTGTCGAACGCCGCGTTCGAGCTCGAAGACTGTCATTGCCGAGACAAATGTCGTTTCGACATCGACCTCGCCCAACCAGCGTGCCGCATTCGGATCGACGCGCGCGGTGCCAAGTTTGCGGCTTTCCAAAATGATATTTGTATCGAGAAGAAACACTAATCGTCTAAATGAGGAACGCGCGCAGCGACGCTGGACCGCTCCGGCTCCCAGTCGAAGGGCTGTGCCACTGCCGGGCCGAGCGCTTCGGCGATCGTCTTGCGCTGCAATGCCATGCGCTCGAGCGCTTCCTCAATGATTTCAACCTGGCTCCGGCCATCGGTCGCAAGACGGCGCAGCAAATCGGTCGCGCGTGCAGAGCGGATCGTGATCGGGGGCTGCCGACGTCGGGCTAACTGGCTCATCGGACTTCCTTCGAACAGCTTTCTAGCGCTGTGCATACACGCGTGCAAGCACCGATGCGCTACCCCCTGCAATCCTCCACCACCCGCGCGAGTTCGGGCCAGGCGGGGACGACCAGGTCGGCGGTGCCCTTGGCTTGCACCAGAAACCGCCCGCGGCTGAACGCGAGTGCATCGAGGTGCCTGTCGGTCACGGCGAGTTCGGCGGCGACGTAGGGCGGGGTTTCGTTGCTGTTTGCGAGTGGGTAGCTTTGCAAGCCAGTCGAAGCGCGGAGCGTGATGCGCCCGGTTTCGCCATCGGCAAAGCGACCGGGGCGTGAGACGAAGATGCGGCGGGGTCCGTTTGTGCAGCGGACGACGAGATCGGCATCTGCCCCTGCCCGCCCGAACCGCGCAACTGATCCGCGTGCGTCGCGGACATAGGTCCAGTCACCCGGCGTGATCGGCCAGTCTTCCCAACTGGCAGCTTGCGGCGGCGCTGGCGCGGGGATCGCCACGGGCGGAGGGGCCACCGGGCGCGGTGCCGGTTGTCGAGGCGGAGCAGATGGCGGGCCGACACATTGCGTCAGCGTCACGAGCAGAGCCATGGGAATCCAGATACGCATGACAGTGATTTAGGCGGTTTAGGCTTGGACAGGCAAGCACATCCTCCCCATTTCAGGCGAAATGGGGAGGTTGCAGACCATCCCCTTCCCGCCGCATAGCCCTGCCATGGCCAAAATCCGCGCTGATATGATGCTTGTGGCGCATGGCCTCGCCGAAAGCCGCGCACGGGCGCAGGCCATCATCCTTGCGGGTCAGGCCTATGTCGGCGACCGCAAGATCGACAAGGCGGGGCAGTTGATTGCCGAGGATGCCGCGATCAGCGTCAAGGGGCGCGATCATCCATGGGTGTCACGCGGAGGGATCAAGCTGGCGCATGGTCTGGCGCATTTCGGCTGGGATTTGGCAGGCGCGGTTGCGATCGATGTCGGCAGTTCGACAGGCGGGTTCACCGATGTCCTGCTGACCGCTGGCGCGGCAAAAATTTATGCCGTCGATAGCGGCACCAACCAGCTCGCCTGGAAACTGCGTCAGGATCCACGCGTGATCGTCCACGAACAAACGAGCGCGCGCATTTTGACCGCTGGGCATATCCCCGAATTGGTCGATCTGATCGTCTGCGATGCAAGCTTTATCGGGCTGGCCAAGGTTCTTGAAGCGCCGCTTTCTTTCGCCAAACCCACCGCGCGGCTGATGGCGCTGATCAAGCCGCAATTCGAGGCGGGACGCGACGATGTGGGCAAGGGCGGCGTCGTCCGCGATCCTGCGATCCATGCGCGGGTCTGCGCCGACGTCACGACGTGGCTCACCGCAAAAGGCTGGCAGGTCGAGGGCATCGTCGAAAGCCCGATCACCGGGCCCGAAGGCAATATCGAGTTCCTGATTGCAGCAGATCGTGGCTGACGCCCATCGAAGCCGAATCACCGTTGGTCGATCCGAGGGTGGCGCATTCGGGAGCAGCCTCTAGCGCCGCGCAATGATAAGGGGACCTATAATCGCGGCAGTACTTGCCGCCACCGCCATGCCTGAGCTTGCGCAACGCACCGATGACAACGCCGTGACACAAGCCGACGATGCCTTTGGCAAGTCGGTCGGTGATGAGAATATCGGCATCTACAACCCGTTTCAGGTGCGCGGCTTTTCGCCTGTCGACGCCGGGAATGTGCGGATCGAGGGGCTGTATTTCGATCAGCAGGCCAATCCGACGCAACGGATCGTCAATGGCAGCACGGTTCATGTCGGGATTTCGGCACAAGGGTATCCGTTCCCGGCACCGACCGGGATCGCAGATTATGAACTGCGACGCCCGGGGGATACGCGGCGCCTGTCGGTCGGGCTGCAATATGGTCCATATGGCGGCAAGCAGGCCGAATTCGATCTGCAACTGCCGATTGCCAAAGGACTGGGTGTGACCGGGGGAATGGGCGTTTATCGCGAGACCAATTCGAATTATTCGACGCCCGAAATCGAATCTTACGGCCTGCTCGGCAATTGGCAGCCAGCCCCCGGGATCGAGATCATTCCGTTCACCAGCCGGATCAATGTGCGCGACGAGGAAAGCAACACATTGATCTTCACAGACGGAACATTCGTCCCAAATCGCGTGCCACGAGACCGGTTTCTGGGGCAAAAATGGGCCGATTTTGCAGGGTATCTCGCCAATTATGGCGTGGTGGCCAAAGCGGATGTGGCAGGCTTCGACGTGCGGTTCGGGGCCTTCCGATCGGTCTTCGAAGCGAAGGAGGATCATGTCGATCTGCTGTTCGGTACCGCGCGTGACGGCAGCGTTGCCGACCGGACGGTCGTCGTCGATGGCGGCAACCGCTTTGCCTCGACATCGGGCGAGCTGCGTGTGTCGAAAGCGTTTGCCGATGGCCCGCGCCGCCATACGCTCATCGCCTCGCTCCGCGCACGCGAACAGGATCGCAAGTTCGGCGGCGCTGCGCTTGTGTCGCTGGGTGCAAGCCGGATCGGTGTGCAGGATTTCCGCCCCGAACAGAACCCGGCAATCGGCCCGAAAACGCGTGACGCTGTGTCGCAGAAGACGCTCGGTCTTGGCTATCGCGGACAGTGGGCGAAGATCGGTGAGATCAGTCTTGGCGTACAGAAAACCGATTACCGCAAGGAAACCACCGATCCCGATCCGACCGTGATTTTCCCCGTCACCCAGTCGACGCCGTGGCTGATCAGCGCCAATGCCGCACTTTACGCAACCGACACGATTGCCATTTACGCAGGGTACACACGCGGGCTGGAGGAAAGCCCTGTGGCCCCGTTCGAGGCGGTCAACCGTAACGAAGCCCCGCCTGCAATCCGTACCGAACAAAAAGAAGCAGGCATCCGCTGGAAAGTCAGCCCAAAGCTGACCGCAGTTATCGGCTATTTCGATGTGACCAAGCCCTATTTCAACCTCGATGTCACGTCCCGGTTTCGGCAGCTCGGTGGGGTCCGCAATCGCGGCATCGAACTGTCGATTGCAGGGCAGCTTGCCGAAGGACTGACGCTTGTTGCCGGCAAC
>JANPIQ010000154.1:0-4077 GCA_031425075.1 Sphingomonadales bacterium | reverse complement strand
GTTTACCAAACTTGTGCGCTCGGCGTCTGTAAGCTTTGGGTTGCTCGTTCGCCATAGTCTGCCCCGGACCACGATATAGCGTTGATCGGGTGTTGTCAGCGGGCCATCCATGTCACTCGACTGTCACCGATTTTGCCAGATTGCGCGGCTGATCGACATCGGTGCCCTTCACGCACGCGACGTGATAGGCGAGCAGTTGCACCGGCACCGCATACACCAGCGGTGCGATCAGCGGGTGTACGCTGGGCATTTCAATCGTCGCAAGACAGCCATCGCCGGCCTCGGCAATCCCTGCCGCATCGGAGATCAACACCACTTTCCCCCCGCGCGCGCGGACTTCCTGCATGTTGCTGACGGTTTTTTCGAATAGCGGGCCTGACGGCGCGAGGACGATCACCGGCACCGCTTCATCGATCAGCGCGATCGGGCCGTGCTTCATTTCGCCTGCGGCATAGCCTTCGGCGTGGATATAGCTGATTTCCTTGAGCTTGAGGGCGCCCTCCAACGCCAGAGGAAAATCGGGGCCACGTCCCAGATAGAGCACGTCGCGCGCGGGGGCGATCAGCGGGGCAATCGCCGCGATTTCGGCATCATGCGCAAGCGCGGCATTGAGCGCCGCTGGTGCCTCGATCAGGTGGCGGATGATCTCCTGCTCGTCCTCCTTGGTCAGATTTCCCTTTACGAGCGCCAGATGCGCGGCAAGTGCGGCCAGCACCGCGAGCTGGCAGGTGAACGCCTTAGTGCTCGCCACGCCGATTTCGGGCCCGGCATGGGTGGGGAGCAGCAGGTCGGCCTCACGCGCCATGCTTGATGTCGGCACGTTGACGACGACGGCGATCGTCTGGCCATGCGCTTTGCAGTGGCGAAGGGCCGCGAGCGTATCGGCAGTCTCGCCGGACTGGCTGATGAACAGCGACAGCCCTCCCCTTTCGAGCACTGGGTCGCGATAGCGGAACTCGCTCGCGACGTCCAAATCAACAGGCACGCGCGCGAAGCTTTCGAACCAGTATTTGGCGACCATTCCAGCGTAAAAGCTCGTCCCGCACGCCACGATGGTGATGCGATTGACCGCGGATAGATCGAAATCCATCTGCGGCAGCGCGACAGTCTGTTCGAGGGGGCGAATGTAGCTCGACAGCGTTTGCGCAACGACGGTCGGCTGTTCGAAAATCTCTTTTTGCATGAAATGGCGATACGGACCCTTTTCCACCGCTGCCGCGCTCACGCCGCTCGTCGTGATCTCACGCTCGACGCCGTGATTATCCTTGTCGAAAATCTGCGCCCCTTCGCGCGCGATGACGACCCAATCGCCCTCCTCGAGATAGGCGATCTGCTGCGTCAAAGGCGCCAGCGCCAGCGCGTCAGACCCCAGAAACATCTCGCCATCGCCATAACCCACTACCAATGGCGAACCCAGCCGCGCGCCGATCAGAAAATCGGGGAAGTCGCGGAACGCAATCGCCAGCGCAAACGCACCGCGTAGGCGAGGCAACACCGCGCGGATCGCTTCGGATGGCGAATGGCCTGCCTCGATCTGCTCGCTTAGCAGATGCGCGACCACCTCAGTATCGGTTTCGCTTTCAAACACGCGTCCGCGCGCGGTCAGTTCGTCGCGCAGCGGCTTGAAATTCTCGATGATGCCATTGTGGACCAGCGCCACATGCGGCGTGGCGTGCGGGTGCGCATTCGAGGTCGTCGGCGCGCCGTGGGTGGCCCAGCGCGTGTGCGCGATGCCGACATGGCCGGGCGCAAAATCATCCTCGAGAACAGTAACGAGATTGGCCAGCTTTCCTTGGGCGCGACGCCGGATCAGATACTGTCGACCGTCGCTATCAGCTGAGACTGTGCAGACGCCAGCACTGTCATAGCCGCGATATTCCATACGCTTGAGGCCCTCGACGAGCCGGTCGGCGACATGGTCCTTTCCGACGATACCGATAATCCCGCACATGAACTACGCTTTCGGTTGGAGGATGTAGGGAACGCGAATTCCCGGCATTTCCGCAGGGAAGTCTTTGGTATTGCGGGTGACAAGGATGCGCCCCGAAACTTGAGCCGAGGCAAGGATAATCGCATCTGGCGATTTCAGCGATTTTCGCTGATGGCGGAGGGCTGCGGCTCTGCGGGAGACTTCTTCATCGATCTCGCTCATCGCAAACAGCCGCAGAAATTCCTCGGTTTCAGTGGCGGCATCATCCGGCACGCCAGACATGACCTCGATCCAAGTCATGCGGCTGATCCACGCGCGGCTAACGTTGCGCAGTTCAGCCCAGGCAGCCGGACGGTTGTGCAGCATGTCGATGACGATATTGGTATCGAAAAAGCGTTGGCTCACGCGGCAGTGCGTTTTGTTTTGGGCGGCAATATTTCGGCAACATCGGGCCACTGGCCGCGAAGTTCGCGCTCATACTCCAGCCCATCGACGGTAGAGCCGTGCCGTTCCCAAAGCCCGAAATACTTCTCGAAGCCCTCCTTACGGCCTGCCTCCAGATAGTTTGAAACGGCCTCACGCAGGACCGCCGCGCGCGACTTGCCGTCGCGCTTCGCAATTTCATCCAGCTAGCGAACGTCGTCCGCAGGGACATCGACGAGGAATCTGCCCATAGCGATATGTTGATATCATATCATGATATCATGTCAAGTGCGAGGCGCGTACGACCCGTGCTTCAGAAGCGGCCACGCCTCCTCATACGGCATAACCTCATCGTGTTTTGCGCGCCAATGTGCGTCAATACCGTCCCAACCATTGCCTCGGAAGACGTGGCCGCATTCGGGACATTGCTTTTTCTCGTTCACTTGCATCACTTCCCCTCCTTCTTTTTCCGCATCGCCTCGTGGAAGCGATCCGCCCAGCCGTCCTTGACGAGCTGTTCCCCCCGCACCAGCCGCAACTCGCCATCCATCACGTCGCGGCTGACGGCGCTGCCTGCGGCGACGATCGCATCGCGCCCGATCTTGACTGGCGCGATCAGAGCGGAATTACTGCCAATGAAGGCGCGTTCGCCGATCACGGTCTTGTATTTGAAATAGCCGTCATAATTGCAGGTGATCGTGCCCGCGCCGATATTCGCGCCTGCGCCGATTTCGGCATCGCCGAGATAGGTCAGGTGGCTCGCCTTGGCACCTGCGCCCATCACGGTTTTCTTGACCTCAACGAAATTGCCGATCTTCACCTTTTCGCCCAACTCAGTGCCGGGGCGCAGCCGGGCATAGGGGCCGACTTCGGCACCGCTCGCGATACGTGTTCCCTCGATATGGCAGAAGGCGCGGATCGTAACATTGTCCGCCACGGTCACGCCGGGGCCGAAGTACACATTGGGTTCAATCGTCACATCGCGGCCGATCACAGTATCGTGCGCGAACCAGACCGTTTTGGGCGCGATCAGTGTCGCGCCATCGGCCATCGCCTGCGCGCGGCGTCGCTGCTGCCACTGGCCTTCAAGCTTGGCGAGTTCGGCGCGGCTATTTATGCCGGTCACGTCATATTCGTCGGTTTTTACGACGACGCAGTGCCGCCCGTCGTGCGTTGCGATGTTGACGATATCTATGAGATAATATTCGCCCGCCGCATTGTCCTTGCCCACCCGGTCGAGCAGCGCGAACAAATCGGTTGCCTTGGCAGCCATCAGCCCTGAATTGCACAGCCTCGTTTCTCGCTGCGCTGCGGTTGCGTCCTTGTGCTCGACCATCCACTCGATCCGGTCACCCGAAGCGACGATCCTGCCATATTGCGCAGTGTTTTCGGGTTCAAAGCCGAGCACGACCACGGCTGGCTTGTCCTGCGCGTTGAGCCGGTCGATCATCGCCCGCATCGTGTGCGTCGGCACGAAGGGCACGTCGCCATAAAGAATGAGGATATCGCCATCGAACCCGGCAAGCGCGGCCTGGGCCTGCTGCACCGCATGGCCCGTGCCCAGCTGCGGGTCCTGGATCGCGATTGTGGCGCGATCGCCGACTGCGGCGCGAAGTTGATCGGCCTTGTCACCTGCGACCACCACAGTTTTCGCAGGAGAAAGCGTCTCAATGCTTGCCAACAGATGCATCAGCATCGGGCGTGCGGCAATCGGGTGGAGCACC
>JANPIQ010000153.1:0-2780 GCA_031425075.1 Sphingomonadales bacterium | reverse complement strand
CCTACCTTCGCTTTTCGCCAGAATCCAGCGCGAACGATTCGCAAATCAGGTCGTCGCCAGGAACCCGCAGCACCTGGGGGCGTTCGCGCGACAGGCCCAGGATTTATCAGGAGATGGCAATAATGACCGAACGACATGATCCTGCTGTTGATGGAATGAGCGCCGCTGGTCAGGCAACCGATATTGGCACCGGGGTGCCCCAATCGGGGATGCCTGCGGGCGGACCCGACGATCTGGCGGTCCGCGCCGCCGACACTGCCGAAGAACGGTCGCATGAACCAGCCGATCCCTTCGGTGCCGGCATCGATGCGCGCGCCAATGGAGCCGGCATCGACGATTGCCCCTATCCGGAAACGAGCGACGAGGCCGGGCGCTGGATCGACGGGTTCCACTATCGCGACGCGGCGTCTGCTGAGGGCTGATCGATCGCCACCAGTTGCGGGGGTTGCTTGCTGCGGATCGGGATCGCGCTCGATGTCATCCGCGCGAGCAACTTGCCATCGCCGTCGGTCAGATCGGCCTCGAGGAAGCACGACGAGCGGCCCATTTTGAGGCAACGTCCTTCGGCGTAAAGCGTGCCCGGCATTGCCGGTGCAAAAAAGCTAGTCTTGAGTTCGAGCGAGGCGATGAACCCCGCCTCTCCCAGCGCCACGATTCCCGCAGTCGCGGCGCAATCGTCGAGCAGCGCGGTGACGATGCCGCCTTGGACCGTGCCACGCGGGTTGCAGAACCGGCCATCGAGTTCAAACGCCATCCGCACCCTGCCAGCCTTGCTATCGACTTCGAGCGTGCGCGTTCCGAACAAAGTGCCGGTTGGCGGCACGCGGGCGTTGAAACGTTCGCACAATTGGGTGTCGGACAGGGGCACGATAACGCTCCTACAAAATGCCGATCTCAGCAAAGCCCAGCGACGACAATGTCGGCCTCAGCGCTTCGTTGTCGGCCGAATCCTGTGTGAACACCGCGCGGTGCCGTGGCCTGTCATGCCAGCGGCGGTCGCCAAGCAGAAACGCCGTCCTTCGGGCAATGCCATCGGCACTGTCGACAAGTGCGACCCCAGGCATGGTTGCGCCAATCTCTTCGCGGAGCAGCGGAAAATGGGTGCAGGCCAGCACCAGCTGATCGAGCTTTTCCGCATCGCAATGCGCGCGCATCGGCGCGAGTTCGGCCGCAATCTCATTCAGGTCTGGAGCAACTCCGCGCAGCTTGGCTTCGGCGATTTCGACAAGCCTCGCGCTGCCCTGCCGCAACACGGTGCAGTCACTCGCAAACTCTGCAATCAACCGGTCGACATAGGGCTGGCGTACCGTGGCCGCCGTGCCCAGCACGCCGATGACACGAGATGTGCTGGCAAGCGCGGCGGGTTTGATCGCAGGTACGGTGCCGACAATCGGCACATCGAGTGCAGCGCGGACGTGTGCGAGTGCAATTGTCGCAGCGGTATTGCACGCGATCACGATGATCGACGGGCGGGTGCGTTCGCACAGCCGCCCGAGCAACGCCGGCACGCGCGCCGCGATTTCGGCTTCGGACCTGGGGCCATAAGGATGCCCGGCATTGTCTGCGGCATAGACGATAGGCGCATGCGGGAGCAGCGACATGATCGCTGGCAGGGTCGACAGCCCGCCGACGCCCGAATCGAAAACCAATATGGGCGCGCTTTCAGCCATCGATCCGCCATGGCCACGCGACGTGCGCACAGCAAGTCTGCTTGCCTCTGGCTGGCGAGCCGCTTAGCAAACGCTGTCGGGAGAGCAGGTGATGATCGACTGGGGTAATGCAGTGCTGGCGTTGGCACTGGGATATGCGTGCGGATCGGTACCGTTCGGCATGATCCTGACGCGGGCCGGCGGCGCGGGCAATCTGCGCGATGTCGGATCGGGCAATATCGGCGCAACCAATGTGTTGCGCACCGGGCGCAAGGATCTGGCGGCCGCCACGCTGCTGCTCGACATGGCAAAGGGCGCGGTGGCCGTGTGCCTGGCGCGGCTGTGGTTGCCGGGATTCGAGCTCTGGGCGGCGGCAGGCGCGATGGTCGGGCATATCTGGCCTGCGTGGATCGGTTTTCGCGGCGGGAAGGGGGTTGCCACGCTGATGGGGGTAACGCTTGCGCTCAGCTGGGTGCTGGGCGTCGTTTATGCCGTGCTGTGGCTGGGCGCGCTGGCAGCGACGCGCCTGTCGTCTGTCGGCGGGATGACCGCTGCGATCGGAACGCCTGTCATTGCCGTGACGTTCATCGACCCGCCGATTGCCTATGCATTGCTGGCCTTGGGGGTGCTGGTGGTGTGGAAACATCGTGACAATATTGGCCGTCTGATCGAAGGCACCGAGCCCAAAGTGGGCCAGCCCAAATCGTGAGCGCGCAAATCGCGAGCGCGCGATCGTGACGCTGCAATCGTGAACGACGCCGCGCGTGACAGGCTCGACAGGCTGAGGCTGATCCGTTCGGCCAATATCGGACCTGTGACCTATTTTCAGCTGATGCAACGCTTTGGCAGCGCCGCGGCCGCGCTCGATGCGGTTCCGCAGCTTGCCGCGCGCGGCGGCGGAAAGCTGCCGCAGATTGCGCCGCTTGCGGCCATCGAGTCCGAAATCGCCGCGGTCGAAAAGCTGGGCGCGCGATACCTGTTTCTGGGGCAGGGGCTGTACCCCACTCATCTGGCCGAACTCGATACAGCGCCGCCCGCGCTGATCGTGCGCGGCGATCTGCGGCTGCTCGATCGGCCTGCGATCGGCGTTGTCGGCGCGCGCAATGCGTCTGCGGCGGCGATCCGGTTTGC
>JANPIQ010000152.1:0-1502 GCA_031425075.1 Sphingomonadales bacterium | reverse complement strand
GTGCGGACGGGCGCGTTTCAGACCGAAACGGCCCTCTACGCCGCTGCCGGCCTGCACCAGTGCATCGAACCCGAATTGCGCGAAAACCTGGGTGAGCTGACCCTCGCGGCGGCCGAGAAAATCCCGCGCCTGATCGACGACGCCGACCTGCGCGGCTCGCTCCACAACCACTCTACCTATTCCGACGGCGTGCATACGCTGCGCCGGATGGCGGAATTTCTGCGCGATGCGGGCTACGACTACCTCGGCATCTGCGACCACTCGCGCACGGCGGGCTACGCCGGCGGCCTGCCCGACCACAAAGTGCGTGAGCAATGGCGCGAAATCGACGCCCTGAACCAGGAGCTGGCGCCGTTCCGCATTTTCAAGGGCATCGAAAGTGACATCCTGCCCGACGGGTCGCTGGATTACGACGACGACTTACTCGCCGGCTTCGATTTCGTGGTGGCTTCCGTGCATTCGGTCCTGCGGATGGACCAGGCCAAAGCCACCGCGCGGCTGCTGCGCGCCATTCAGAACCCGTTTACCACCATCCTCGGTCACCCGACGGGCCGCCTGCTGCTGCGCCGCGAAGGCTACCCGCTCGATTTCAAAGTCATCATCGATGCCTGCGCCGCCCACGGCGTTGCCATCGAGCTGAACTCGAACCCCTGGCGCCTCGACCTCGACTGGCGCTGGCTCCGCTACGCGCTCGAAAAAGGGGTCCTCACCGCCCTCAACCCCGACGCCCACAGCGTCAGCGGCTACGCCGATATGGCCTATGGTGTCCGCCTGGGCCGCAAAGCGCTGCTCACCGCCCCGCAGGCGCTCAACACGTGGCCGGCGGAAAAGCTGGCCGCCTGGTTCGCGGCGCGGAAGAGAATGTAGCGCGGGATGCCACCCCGCGAGCGCCGGAAATGTAGCGTGGGGCGCCGGCCCGCGAGCGCGGCAGCGCTGCTGCGTAATGCTCGGCCGCGTGAAGCTGCGTGTTGTACTCGCTTCGCTCGTCGCGGGCCAGCGCCCCGCGCTACATCCCCGTGCTACTTATTCGCCCATGAAAATCCTCGTCCTCCGCTTCTCCTCCATCGGCGATATCGTCCTTACTACGCCCGTGGTGCGCGAGCTGGCGACGCAGCTTCCCGGCGCGGAAATTCATTTCGCTACCAAGCCCGCGTTCCGGCAGTTGTTCGAAGCCAGTCCGTACGTACGCAAGACGCACGTCCTCGCGGGTTCACTGACGGAATTAGTGGCAGCCTTAAAAGCCGAGCGATTTGACCACGTAATAGATTTGCACAATAACCTGCGGACGCGCCTGCTTACGGCGCGTCTCGGCGTTCCGACGCAGCGCTTCGACAAATTGAACGTCGAAAAATGGCTGCTCGTGAACCTGAAAATCAACCGCCTGCCGCTGCTCCGGGGTCACGAAAACCGGGGGTGTGGCCACCGGAGCCGGGCCGGACGCCCGGTCAAAGAGCCACCAGCCCCCCCCGGCGAGCAGCAGAGCGGCAGTGGCCGCAGCGCTG
>JANPIQ010000151.1:0-2857 GCA_031425075.1 Sphingomonadales bacterium | reverse complement strand
CGCGCCAGCCCTTGATGCGTTCGAGCACCTTTGCCTCATTGGCGGGACGCCGCATCGCGCGAAGCACATTGGGCGCGGCATGCTGGAACGGAATATCGAGATATGGCGTGATCAGACCTTCGGCCATCAGCGGGATGACGTGATCGACATGCGGATAAGGATAAACATAATGAAGCCGCACCCAAGCGCCAAGCCGCCCGAGCGCTCGTGCCAGATCGGTCATATGCGCACGCACGCCGCCCCATTCGGCATGTTTGAGATCGACACCATAGGCAGAAGTATCCTGGCTGATCACCAGCAATTCCTTTGTGCCCGCCGCGACCAGCTTTTCGGCCTCGCGCACGATCGCATCGGGACGTCGGCTGACCAGATCGCCGCGTATCGACGGAATAATGCAAAATGCGCAGCGGTGATTGCAGCCTTCGGAAATCTTGAGATAGCTGTAATGCCGCGGCGTCAGCTTCAGTCCAGCTTCGGGCACTAGATCGACGAATGCATTGGGAATGGGCGGCGCCGCTTCGTGCACCGCGCGAACGACCGATTCATACTGGTGCGGGCCGCTGATCGCCAGAACCTGCGGAAAGCGCGCGCGGATCAGCTCGGCCTGATTGCCCATGCAGCCGGTCACGATCACCCGGCCATTTTCCGCAATCGCCTCGCCGATCGCTTCGAGGCTTTCTTCCTTGGCGCTGTCGAGGAACCCGCAGGTGTTGACCAGTACGACGTCTGCCCCGGCATAATCGGGAGACAGGCCATAGCCATCGGCGCGCAATTTGGTGAGAATGCGTTCGCTATCGACCAGTGCCTTGGGACAGCCGAGCGAAACCATGCCGACTTTGGGCGGGTTGGGAATTTGCAATGCCATGATGGATTGCGCGCGTAGCGACATCGAGAGCGAAAGTCACCTTTACACATCTTAACCAAGTCAAAACCGTTTTGGGGCTAAGTCTCTCCGACTTGACTAAGGGTTGTGGCGTTCGTGGTTGTGAAGCTGGCCGGGCTGTGGCGTCTCGTGGCGCGAGCGTTGCTGCTGCTGTTGGCGGCGGCCAGCGTTCCTGCGCTTGCCCAGACATGTTCGCCAGCGACGACGCAAGGGACAGCGCCTTCGGGTTGGCAGACCTATTGCTGGCTCAATTTCGCGGCGTATGACGACGTGACAGCACGGACCGCTGGCGGCCAGAATTTTACGTTTACGCTCACCGATGGCTCGACGCTTTCACTGAACGTGCGAACGACGGGAACGCCCGGAATAGCGTCGATCGCAGCACCGTCATGGACAGGTGCCGCCGTTGGCAACACCGCTTTCCTCGGCATCGGGGGCCGCCCTATATTCTATCAGAATGCAGGCGGCACCAACGTCATCACGATTTCGAACATCCTGATTACGCCGCCCCCCGGCGCGCCTGCGGCGACAATCTATTCGTTCGTCGCCGCCGATGCCGAATCGACTAATAATGGCGAATCGCTGAGTTTCCAGACCAATGGCACCGGCTGGACCATCCTCGATCAGGTCAATCCGATCAGCGGCAATGCCTATCCTACGATATCGGGCACAGGCACGCAGACGTTTACGCAAACAGGCGTGGCAGGAACAGTGGGGGGCTATATCGTCGGCTCGACCAGCCCGACAACAGTGACAACGACATTGGTCGGCGGCGGGCTTCAGGGCGCGATGTTTGCGGTACGATTTGCCTCGATCCGGCTCAACAAGCAGATCGTGGGTGCACGTGTCGATCCCACCGACCAGTTCCGATTTACCATCGCATCGACAACGGGAGGAACAACGATCGCCACCGGGACTTCGAACGGCACAGGATTGGGACCATTTACCGCGGCAGCTGCCGCCCTCGCATCGGGGCTTTCGCTGACGCTGAGTGAAACGATGGCAGCAGGCAGCGCCAGCACATTGGCGCGATACAATTCGCAGCTATCGTGCATCAACGATACAATGGGATCGACAACGCCGCTGCCCTCCAATGTCTCGGCGACCAGCTATAACTTCGGCGCGCTGCAGTTCGGCGATGCCATCCAGTGCACATTCCGCAACACCCCGTTCCCGCATCTGCGGCTGCAAAAGGCACTCGGCACCGGCGGGCGGATATTCAATACCGACCAGTTCGGGATGAACATCATAACAGGTGCCACCACGGTAGCAACGACAACCACAACCGGCACCGGAACCACCATCGCAAATGGTGCGACAGCCAACACCCAGGTGATCGCGGCAACGCCATATTCGCTTGGGGAAACGGCGTCGGGCACGACCGTGCTTGCGCAATACACCAGCACCATGGCCTGCACCAATGCCAACACGGCATCGGCGACGGCGCTCCCGACATCGGTTCCCGGATCGATCACGCCCGCGCTGGGCGATGTCATCAGCTGCACCATCACCAACACCCGAAGGCCCCCGAATGCCAGTTTGACCGTCGTCAAAAATTCATCGCCGATATCGGATCCGCTGAACGGTTCGATCAATCCCAAAATGATTCCCGGCGCGCTGATCAATTATGCGATCGGCGTGACCAATACCGGCACGCTGCCGGTCGATGCGAATGGTGTTTTCATTGTCGATCCGCTGCCGGCCAGTCTGATCTACAATAATGCGGCGCCCGTGACATTTTCCAACGGAGGCACTCCGAGCGGACTCACGTTCAACTCCGCCACCGATGTGCGGTTTTCGAATGGCGTTACAACACCGGCAAGCTTTGCCGCGTGCACATACACGCCCGGTGCGGGGCTCGACGCCAATGTCCGTCATGTGTGCGTGCGGCCGTCGGGGGTGTTTGCAGGCGCCACTGCTGGCGCGCAACCAAGCTTTACCGTCAGTTTCCAGACGCAGATCAATTAGGCTCCG
>JANPIQ010000150.1:0-3045 GCA_031425075.1 Sphingomonadales bacterium | reverse complement strand
ATCGTCGGCGGGTTCTGGCCGCTCGCTCACAGGCGACGGGCTCTGTTCGCTCATGCTGTTTCTTGTAACGCCAACGGTGACGCCTGTCTAACCCTGAAGCCAGTCGAACACCGGCAAGCCCTTTGAACGCAACCATTCGGCGTTGTAGAGCGATGAAAGATAGCGAAACCCGGTGTCGCACAGGATCGTGGCGACAACCGATTCGGGGCCCAGCTGTTTTGCGAGCGCAACAGCACCTGCCACGTTGATTCCCGAGGATAGCCCCAGGCAAAGCCCTTCCTCGCGCAACAGCCGCGAGACCCAGTACAGCCCTTCTTCGTCCGAAATGCGGAACTGCGTGTCGATCGGCGCGCCATCGAGGTTGGCCGTGATCCGCCCCTGCCCTATGCCTTCGGCAACCGAACTGCCTTCGGCCTTCAGTTCGCCATGCGCAAAGTAATTGTACAGCGCCGCGCCATGCGGATCGGTCAGCGCGATCGTCACGCGTTCATCCTTGGCCTTCAAGCCCAGCCCCACGCCCGCAATGGTTCCGCCGGTTCCTGCAGCGCAGGTGAACCCATCGATGCGGCCGCCGGTCTGTTCCCAGATTTCTTCGGCAGTGCCGGTCAGATGTGCCTTGCGGTTGGCGATGTTATCGAACTGGTTCGCCCAAACTGCGCCATCGGTTTCTTCGGCAATGCGACGCGAGGTGTGGACGAAATGCGCAGGATTGGCGAACGGTGCCGGCGGCACCAGCACCAGTTCGGCACCAAGCGCACGCAGCGTATCCATTTTCTCCTTCGACTGATTGTCGGGCATCACGATGATCGTGCGATAGCCTTTGGCATTGGCGACGAGCGCGATCCCGATCCCTGTATTCCCGGCGGTTCCGTCGACAATCGTTCCCCCGGGCTTCAGCGCGCCGCGCGCCTCGGCATCCTCGACGATAAACAGCGCCGCGCGGTCTTTCACCGACGCGCCGGGATTGGTGAATTCGCATTTGCCAAGGATGTTGCCGCCAGCCTCGGCAGAGGGCCCCTTGAGCCGTACAAGCGGAGTATTGCCGATCAGGGCAAGCGTGTTTGCGATCATCATATCTTTGTCCTACTCTGCGTCGCCGCACAGGCGCAAGGCAGCGGTGAGACACAAGCGGTAACACGGTGCTTGCCGCAATTGTTTCTGGGCGGCACAGTGTGACCCTTGGCCATCGATATCTGACGGAGTCTGCACGCATGACCGCACTTGCCAGCATCAAGCTGAAAACCATCGACGGGCAGGACGCAACGCTTGGCGATCACGCGGGCAAAGTGCTGCTCGTCGTCAACCTTGCATCGAAGTGCGGGCTAACCCCGCAATATCACGGGCTTCAGGAACTCTATCGCGACAATGCCGTGCTCGGATTTTCGGTGCTTGGCTTCCCGTCAAACGATTTTGCCGGGCAGGAACCGGGCACCAATACCGAAATCGCCGATTTTTGTTCAGGCGTTTATAACGTGTCGTTCCCACTGTTCGAAAAAATCGCGGTGACTGGCGAAGACAAGCATCCGCTATACAAGGCGCTGATCGCAGCACAGCCCACCAAACAGGGCGACGCCGACGGGTTTCGTCAGCGGCTCAAGGGTTTCGGTATGGAGCCGACCGAAGACCCAGAGGTGCTTTGGAATTTCGAAAAATTCGTCATCGCCAAGGATGGTAGCGTTGCGGCGCGGTTTGCGCCCGATACCGATCCCAACGATCCCGCGCTGGTCGCCACAATCGAGGCCGAGCTTGCCAAATAGGTCAAAAAGGAACGCATGCCATGCTCGACCCTGAAACCGGCTGGCGTGAAAACGCCGATGCAATCCTGCCTGGGATGATTGACTTGCGCCGCGCGATCCATCGCGAACCCGAGCTTGGCCTCCACAACCCCAGAACGCGCGACAAGATCAGGGCCGCGCTCGACGGCCTCCCGCTGACATGGCGCGAAGGCGGATTGACGACAGGACTTGTCGCGACGCTGAAAGGTGGCGGCAACGGCCGCACGATCCTGCTGCGCGGCGATACCGATGCGCTGCCGATGCAAGAGGATACCGACCTCGACTATGCCTCGACCATCGACGGCGCGATGCACGCTTGCGGTCATGACACGCATGTCGCGATGCTTGTCGGTGCGGCAAAGCTGCTGTGCGCAAAGGCGGACAGTTTGGCAGGTTCGGTGCAATTCATGTTCCAGCCGGGCGAAGAAGGCTTTCACGGCGCACGCTTCATGCTTGAGGACGGGCTGATCGATCCGCTGCCCGACGCCGCGTTTGCGCTCCACATCATGCCAAATGCGCCGCACGGGCAGTTCTGCGGGCGCGCAGGCACGCTTCTCGCCTCGAACGACAAGATTTTCGTGACCGTGAAGGGCAAGGGCGGGCATGGATCGATGCCGCACGATGCGCTCGATCCGGTGCCGATCGCATGCGAGATCGTGCTCGCGATCCAGACCTATGTAACGCGGCAGGTCAATGTCTTCGATCCGTGCGTCGTCACGATCGGCCAGATCAAAGGCGGGACGACCGACAATGTCATCCCCGAGATCGCGACGCTTTATGGCACGATCCGCACGCTCTCGCGCCGCCGCCGCGTCGATGTGCAGACAGGGCTGCGCCGGCTTGCCGAGAATATTGCGGCTGCACACGGGGCCATTGCCGAAATCAGCTTCACCGAGGGCTTCCCCGTCACCGTCTGCGATTCGCGCGCGGTACTGCTGGGCGAAGCCGTCGCGACCGATCTTTACGGCGAGGCGCAGTGGAAAACGCTCGACTCGCCGATCATGGGTGCCGAAGATTTCTCCTACGTCTTGGAAAAAGTGCCGGGCGCGATGTTCTTCCTGGGGGCAGCACATGAAGGTGCCGATTATCGCAATTGCTGCCCGATCCATTCGAACCGGATGGTGCTCGATGATAGCGTGATGGCGCGCGGTGCGGCATTTCACGCCGCGATTGCCGAACGATTTTTGACTTATGGTTTCGACGGTTAGAGCGGGTATGATCGTTAAATTCTGAACAAAAACCCTTTTGTTGACCAAGGTTATCGACCGCA
>JANPIQ010000149.1:0-1641 GCA_031425075.1 Sphingomonadales bacterium | reverse complement strand
GGAAATCGCAGCCGTCACCTGCCGCAAGGACGAGAAACCGGTCCCGGACCGCTTCCTGATAAGACAGACGCTTTGCCCCCATTCTGTCTGTGACGCCTTTGCAACGTAGATGCGCGCGATTGCCACTACGATCGACCGCCATATCGAGCAAAATCGTTCGGTCGGGAAACAAACCTCCGGTGCCGATCGCATGCAGCGTCAAGATGTCTTTATCCGATACGCCGCCCCCCCCTCCCTGATAGGCTCGGGTCGAATCGACATAGCGATCGCAAATGACCCAGGCTCCCCTATCCAACGCGGGGCGGATTATTTTTGTAACGTGATCGGATCGCGATGCGGCGAATAACAACGCTTCGGCTTGTGCAGTCCATTTATCGTCATCGCCCGTCATTAACAGCGTGCGGATCGCTTCTGCGCCCGCCGTCCCGCCCGGCTCACGCGTCGCAACGACATCGCGCCCTTGCAGTCGCAGCGCCCTGACGATGCATTCGAGCTGCGTCGACTTTCCAACGCCCTCGCCGCCTTCCAGTGTAATGAACCGTCGCGTCACATTTAAAAGAATGACATCAAACCAGCCCAGGCGCGACCGAAAAATCCGGCTTCACCAACTGCTTCGGCGGCGACCAGAGGCGTTGCTTGTGGCGAGCCATCGGGCATCGTCACGATCAGATCAGCAATATGCTGACCTTTGGCAATCGGTGCCTTCACAGGACCGGTATAAACAATCTTCGCTGCCGGTTTGCCCTGGGTTCCGGCGGCAAGGCTGAGCGCGACCGGGCGCGGCGTGACAAGACCAACGCTGGTGCTGCCGCCCATTTGCACCTCCGCCTCGCCAACCGTGACATTTGCCTTGACCAGCGGGCGCGATTCCCATGCCTTGAAGCCCCAGTCCATGAACTTCACCGATTCCGAAATGCGATTGTTGAAGCTGTCGAGGCCGGCAACCACCATGACGAGCCGACGGCCGCGCTGATCAGCAGACCCGACAAAGCCATACCCCGCCTCATCGGTATGGCCGGTTTTGATGCCATCGGCACCTTCTATCTTCCCCAGGATCGGGTTGCGATTGGGTTGAACGATGTTTGCCCCCGCGCCCATGGTCTTGCCCCAGCTGAATTCGCGCTGGCCGTAGAATGCCTTGTACAGCCCGGGCGTATCTTCGATCGTCGCGCGCGCAAGGGCCGCAAGGTCTTGGGCCGTGGTGTATGTCACGCCGTCATCGGGCCAGCCATTCGAGTTTCCGTAATTGGTATTGGTTAGCCCAAGCCGCTTTGCCTCGGCATTCATCTGCGCCACGAACGCCGCCTCTGTGCCGAACATACCTTCTGCAAGCACGACACAGGCATCATTTCCTGACAGCGTCACGATCCCATGTAACAGATTGCGGACACTGACCTGCTCTCCTGGAGAGAGGAACATCGTCGATCCCGCCTGCGGCCCATGCCATTTTTCCCAGGTTTCGGGCCGCACGGTAAACATCTGATCGAGTTTGAACTTGCCTTCCTCGATCAGCCTGAATGCCAGATGCGCGGTCATCATCTTCGCCATCGATGCCGGAGGAATGCGCCGCTCGGCATCTTTGGCGTAAAGCACGGCACCCGATGAAAGATCGACCATATAGGCGACAGGAGCAGCTGTTTC
>JANPIQ010000148.1:0-7843 GCA_031425075.1 Sphingomonadales bacterium | reverse complement strand
ATTGACTGGAGATCTGGCCCGACAGATCGAGCGGGGAGGTAACTCGCGTGACAATCGATGCGGCCGCGATCGACAGCATGAGCGCCGGCACTTGCGCGACCAGCGCATCTCCGATCGCAAGGACGATATAGGTGCTGGCCGCTTCCGACAGCGAAAGACCGTGGCTGACGACGCCCAGAATCAGCCCGCCGAAGATGTTCACAAGCAGGATCAGGACACCCGCGATCGCATCGCCCTTCACGAATTTGGAGGCGCCATCCATCGATCCGTAAAAATCGGCTTCTGTCGCGACTTCGATCCGCCGGGCCTTTGCCTCATCGGGGGCGATCAATCCGGCATTCAGATCGGCATCGATCGCCATTTGCTTGCCTGGCAAAGCATCGAGGGTAAACCGCGCGGTGACTTCCGAAACCCGGCCCGCGCCCTTGGTAATGACCACAAGGTTTATGATCATCAGGACAATGAAGACGAAAATCCCGACGACATAATCGCCCCCGATCAGCGCTTCGCCGAACGCTTCGATGATATGGCCAGCCGCTGCCGTGCCGGTATGTCCATCGACCAGAACGACCCGCGTCGATGCAACGTTCAGCGCCAGCCGGAATAACGTCGCGAGCAGCAAGACAGTGGGAAAAGCCGAGAAATCGAGCGGCTTGGCGACATTGAGCGCAACCATCAGCACCACAAGCGAGATCATGATATTGGTGACGAACCCCAGATCGAGGATCAGTGCCGGCACCGGCACCACCATCAGCATGATGACCAGCAGAACAGCAAACGGCAGCGCGCTGCCCCGGGCGGTATCAGCCCACAAGTCTTTGAGCGTTCGGCTCATCCGCGACCGTCCGCAATCGCCGCAAGCCGCCGGTACGATTGGGCCGCAAAATCGAGCGAGAGACGCTTTGGCATCGCTTCGATCGCACCCAGCGCCAGCGATGGGCGATCGGACTGCTTTCCATCGATCGAAGCTGAAATGGCTGGAGATAGACCATCACGAAATGGTGCCGAAGGCGCAGGCAATGGCTGAGCAGCGTTCGGCTGGTCGAGCTTCGCAGCAAACCGCCCCCTGATATCTGCAAAGCTGCGCGCACCGCCACTGGCGTCGTAGAATATCGATCGGTTGGCCGCCGCTGCTGCCGGAAAGAGTGGGGCGGCGGACGCAGCGGGGTTTTCCGCATACGCTGCCAAAAATCTGGCTGCACCGCCCGCGCCGAGGAAATGGGCGAGATAGAGATCGACTGGCTCTGGCCGCGTACCGGTCCGGGACGTCAGAAACTCTGCGTTATCCGCCGCAAATTCGGCGGCCATGTCCGATGCGGCATGCGCATTCTTCCGAAGATCGAAGATCGCATCGCGGAGCCTGGGATCGGCAATACGATAATGTCCGTTTGCATCGTACGAAATTGCTTCGGCGGCCCAGCCATAGCCATGCGCGATGCCATGCTGTTTCAACGTCGCAAGCCACGTCTGGCGGGTGAACTGAAACAAACCCGTTGCACTCGATGTTTTTGCGGTCGCCTTCGCGTCCAGCCCGCTTTCGACATTTGCCTGGCCAAGTAGATAGTGAAAATCGACGCCGGTGCGCTGCGCTGCAGACGCTATTGCGGCGATAGTCGTCGCGCGTGTCGCCTGAACGGCTGAGGGGGTGACGGGTGCTGGCAAAATAGTGATCCGATAGCTTCGGTTCCTGCACAGCAACGATCATGCCAAAGCGGCATCCCGCCCGTGGCTATCAGCGGCGCTGATAGACAAGTCGGGGGGCGACACCGCGAAGTTCGGCCAGCCGGTCAATTCGCTGACGGTTCCAATCGGACAGAATGTTGACACGCGTTCGGGCAGCCTCGCTTTGCCGCGCGGCATGATCCAGTTGAGCGATCGCCTGGGCGGCCACGCCATGTGTCTGCGATGCCTTCAAAAGCGAAATGGCAGCGGCAAGATCCGATGTTGCCGCGACGATATTGTCGGGTACTCTCTCGTCGAGCGCGGCGATCAAGCGAGTCTGGGCTGAAATGACCAGCTGGATTGCGTCAATCATCGTCGCCCCCCGCGCCACCGGATGACAAGAGTGCGGCGGCTGTCGCATCGAAATCGATCGTATATAAACCTGTCGCAATCGCCTGACGGATATGCGCGATCTTCGCATAATCGATGGGTGGGCCTTGCCGGGCAAGATCGTCTGCAAGCGCCACAAGCCTGGGTAACGAGGGTGACAGGTTCTGGATGGCAGCCGGTTCGATCTGCGTAAGACCGCTCGCAGCTGTCACGCTGGCTGGCCATCTTGTCGGCGGCGCGGGCGTAACTGGATCGACCATCGGAACAGGTTCCCGGCAATGACGTCGGGAAGCCGACACCTTCTGCCAGACTATTACGGCAGCAGACGACGCGGATTTAGTCGCGCAATTCGACAATCCCGCCGCCAATCACGATTGCCTGAAATACGCTGCCATCTGTCAGCGATTTGACACGTACCCCGGCTCCTGCGGCAGCGTTATCAAGCGCAACGCCCGATGTCGTGATCTCAAAACCTGCACCGCGCAGCGAAACGCTGACAGTATCGCCGCGCTTTATCGCAGGTGCGTCGGGATACGCAGAATGGTGCGCAATTGCCAAGGGCACCCGGACGCGCCAACCGACACCTATGCACGAAACTTCCACTGCGGCGGAACCTGCACGTCGCACCGTAAGCGATGCAGGACAACGCGCCAGCTTTAGCCGCGGATCGACGGGATATGCGGCTCCCCCAGCTTCGCCTATCCGAATCCCTAACACCTGTTCGACCGCCCGATCGATCGCACCAGCCGCCTCAAAAGGTTGAGCATGCGCGGCAGTGGACATTACAAAGCCGAGAGCAACGATAAACATAGGTTTCACGCGAAATTCCTTGGTTGTTCGTCTGCGTTAATCAGCAAGAACTAGGCCAGTCGGGCAGTGACTTCGGCGTCGGCTTTCTGGCGCGGTACCGCGAACTGGTTTCCGGTTCCTGACATTATCCCCGAAAACCGCCAGATTCCGACTTTGGCATAGCTGCTGCATAACGCCTTTTCGAAGCAGGAGCATGATGCGGCACCTGTTGGCGGAAGGATCGGTCGATGGCGGCAAGTGAGAATATCTTTGGTATCCATTCGAGCGCGCTTACCATTCGTGCGCAACGCATGGCCGTGCTGGCATCGAATATCGCGAACGCTGCGACACCCGGATACAAGGCGCGCGACCTCGAATTTCGCGCAGCGCTCGAGCTTGCCGACAGCGGCGCGCCAACCGATGCCGCGATGCGTTACCGGCTGCCTGTTCAGCCATCGCTCGACGGCAACACTGTCGAACTGGCAACTGAACAGACCGCCTTTGCCGAAAACGCCCTCGCGTATCGATCGAGCCTTACGTTTCTCCAGGGCCGGATCGGCACATTATCGCGCGCGCTGAAGGGGGAATGACCATGGGCCAATCGCTTTCGATATTCGAGATCAGCGGACGCGCGATGGCAGCGCAGCTGATACGGCTGAACACGACTGCGTCGAACCTGGCCAATGCCGGCACGGTTTCGGGGACCGAGCAATCCGCCTTCCGGTCGATGAAGCCGGTATTTCGCACCGTGATGGCCGAGAATGGCACTGCCACCGTTTCGGTAGAGCGCATTGCGCAGGCGGGCGCTGCACCTGTAAAACGTCACGATCCTAACCATCCGCTCGCCGATGCCGATGGCAATGTCTGGGACGCAGCGGTCGATAGCGCGCAGGAATTGGTCGAGATGATCGAGACCTCACGACATTATCAGAACAATGTGCAGGTTCTCCAGACCGCCAGAACCTTGATCTCCGAAACCTTGAGGATGGGACAATGACCAGGATCGACGCACTCTCGCCAGGCCTGCCACCCGCACAATTGCCGACGGCAAGCCAATCGCTCGGACAGACCGATTTTCTTCGGCTGATGACCGCGCAGCTCAAAGAGCAGGATCCCTTCTCACCTGTCGATAACCAGCAAATGGTGGCCCAGATGGCACAAATGTCGAGCTCGGCCGGGATCGCCGAAATGAATGTTTCGCTCAAAGCCATAGCCGAACAAATCGGTGCGCAGACGCGATTGCTCGAAGGCATTCGCACGGCGGCCCTGCCCGCTGCTAATTCATAAGGAGTAACCCCATGTCATTTTACACATCATTGTCTGGCCTCAAAGGCGCGCAAACAGATCTTGCCACGATTTCGAACAATCTAGCGAACGTCAATTCGATCGCGTTCAAAAAAAGTCGCGCGCAATTCGGCGATCTGTTCGCTGCAGCACCGACGCAGACGACCAAATCGGTCGCCGGCCAAGGGACACGGCTCAACGGCGTTGTTCAGCAATTCACCCAGGGCACGCTCGAAGCCACCGACAAAACCCTCGATCTGGGAATTGTCGGCGAAGGCTTTTTTGCGGTGCGGACAAAACCAGGCGGCGAGCTTAGTTTCACAAGGAACGGCAGTTTCACCGTGCGCAACGATCGTGCGGTGATAGACAGCATCGGTTCGTCGCTCCAGCTGCTGCCCGTCGATGCCAACGGAATCGTTACGGCCACAGGTGCGTCCGATCAGTTCAGCCTTGTGTTACCCGAGTTCGATCCAGCCGATCCGACAGCGCCGCTTTCGAACGTGTCGATCAACAATGATGGTGTCGTTACCGCAACGTTTGCAAACGGAAACCAGCAGATGCTGGGCGCCGTCGCGATGGCGCGATTTGTCGCGATGGACGGGCTACGCCCCACTGGCGACGCGCATTGGGAAGCGACGGGGGATAGCGGCCCGCCAATCTACGCGCAGGCTTCGACCGGGCCGATGGGTGCCGTACGAACTGGCGTGATCGAGCGCGCCAATGTCGATGTGACAGAAGAGCTGGTGTCGCTCATCGCGGCACAGCGCAATTTCCAGGCCAACGCGAAGGCCATCGAAACGGCATCGAACCTCACTCAGACGATCTTCAACATCAACTGAGGATAGAAGCAGATGGACCGCCTGATTTATTCAAGCCTGACCGCGATGCGCGGAGCGATGGCTCGCCAAACGGCAACGGCGAACAATATCGCCAATGCCCAAACACCGGGGTTTCGCGCCGATATCGCCAAGGCAGAAGCACTCTGGCTACGCGGCGCACCGGTCGAATCCCGGGCGATGGCGCGCGAAAGCGTCGTGGCGGCAGACATGAAAGCAGGGACAATCGTAAAGACCGGCCGCGATCTCGACATTGCGTTCGAAGGCGATGCGCTTCTTGCGGTGCAGGCGGAAAATGGCGACGAAGCCTATACACGGCGGGGCGATTTGCAGATTTCCCCTGCCGGATTGTTGACGACCGGCGATGGAACGCCGGTGCTTGGCAGTGGCGGTCCGATCATTCTGCCCCCGGCGGATTCGGTCGCGATCGATCCTGAAGGCCGGATCACCATTGTGCCGCAAGGCGGAGACGCTGCCCAGCCCCAGGAAATCGCCAGACTCAAACTGGCGAGCCCTGTCGGATCGGACGTCGTCAAAGGGCTTGACGGCGTGTTCCGCGTGCGCGGCGGCGGCGTGCTGCCTGACGATCCGGGGGCGGGACTGATCGCCCGATCGCTCGAAGGATCGAACGTCAATGCCACCACCGCGCTTGTCGACATGATCGAGGCCAGTCGTTCTTGGGACACCCAACTCAAGCTGATCAGCGACGCGCGCGACATGGATGCCGCTACCGCCGATCTCATGCGGCTACCCCAGTAAAGGATCGAACAATGTCGAATGGAGCTCTCCACGCCGCGCGCACCGGCCTCGATGCGCAGAATACACGGATGCAGGTCATCGCGAACAACCTTGCCAATGTGAACACCGTCGGTTTCAAGCGCGACCGGGCGAAGTTCGAAACGCTGGCGTATCAGGCGATCGTCACCCCCGGATCGCCGTCAGCGGGTGACAGCAAATACGCCATCGGCCTCAACCTCGGCACGGGTGTCCAGGTCGCGGGCACGGCGCGGATCGACACGCAGGGATCGTTGACGACGACGAGCAACAGCCTCGACGTTGCGATCGAAGGTGCCGGCTACTTCCAGGTTCAGACCCCCGATGGCCAGACCGCCTACACGCGCGCAGGCGATTTCAGCCTGTCGGCAGAAGGCACGATCGTCACGTCGGACGGACTGCCGATCATACCGCAAATCCAGATCCCCGATGGCGCTTCGGCGATTACCATTGGCGCCGACGGCACCGTATCGGCGACAATTACTGGGCAAACCGAGGTCACCGAGCTTGGGCGGATCGAGACTGCGCGCTTTCTCAACGCTGCGGGGCTCCAGGCCATAGGCAATAATCTGTTGCTCGAAACACAAAGCTCGGGCGCGCCGCAAGTTGGTGCCGCAGGGACCGAGGGGCACGGATCGTTGCGATCGGGCGCGCTTGAAGCATCGAACGTCAACGTTGTCGAAGAACTGGTCGACATGATCGAGACGCAACGCGCTTACGAAGTGAATAGCAAAATGATCCAGTCCACCGATGAAATGATGCGCAATGCCACGCAGCAGCTTTAGCCTGTGGATCGCGACAGCGGCGGCACTTGCGTCGTCTGCGAAGGCCAAACCTGTCAAGCCGAGCTTTGAACGTGTCCCGCCTGCAACATTGCCCACGGCATCAAGTCCCGGCGCGATCTTCGCCAATGCGGGGTATACAGCATTGACGTCGGGCGCGCGCGCAGGCCGCGTCGGCGATCTGGTGACGATCGTCCTCGTCGAGCGCACCAGCGCCACCAAATCGAGTTCGGCATCGACCGTGCGCGATGGCAGCGTCGGCCTCGCCCCGCCAACGACGGGTCCGTTCAGCCTTTTGAGGCCAAGCGATATAAACATGGGCGGCAATCAGTCATTTAACGGGAAAGGCGAAACCACCCAATCGAACGCCTTGAGCGGAGAAGTCAGCGTGACGATTGCCGAAGTTTATCCCAATGGCACGATGCTGGTGCGCGGTGGAAAGCAGCTGACGCTCAATCGTGGCGAAGAACATGTGCAGATTTCGGGCATAGTGCGATTGGCAGATATCTCTTCAGACAACCGGGTGCGTTCGACCCGCGTTGCGGACGCACGCATCATCTACACCGGCAAGGGCGAAATTGCGCGGGCGAGCCGCCAGGGCTGGCTGCAACGTTTCTTCTCGAAGATCAGCCCGTTCTAATGGCGTGTTCCTTCCCCTATTGGTTAAGGCGCCTAACAGGCTTTCGGTATTTGCCGATGCTCTTTGGCATTGCTGTGCTGAGCGTGGCATCCAGTGCCTATGCCGAGCGGATCAAGGACATGGGGGAGTTTCAAGGGCTGCGTGCCAACCAGCTGACCGGCTATGGCGTCGTCGTTGGCCTGTCCGGCACTGGCGATGACAGCCTCGAATATGCAACCCAAGGCGTCAAAGGGGCAATCTCTCGTTTCGGGCTGAGCCTTCCTGCAGGTGCCAATCCTTCGCTCAAAAATACCGCCGCGGTGTTCATCACGGCTGAGCTGCCGCCTTTTGCCAAGCCCGGCCAGCGGCTCGACATCACGGTTTCTGCAATCGGCAAAGCCAAATCGCTGCGTGGCGGCACTCTGCTACTGGCTCCGTTACATGGCGCAGACGGCCAGATTTACGCGATGGCGCAGGGGAATCTGGTGATTGGCGGGTTGGGTGTTGATGCGGCCGACGGCTCCAAATTATCGGTCAACACTCCTTCTGCCGGACGGATCGACGGCGGTGCCACGGTCGAACGCAGCGTCGATACAGGTTTTTCCCGCGGCGACACGCTGACTTTCAACCTGGCGCGACAGGATCTGACCAATGCACGTCTAGTCGCCGATGCGATCAACGGCGCAATGGGCATCGGCACGGCGGCG
>JANPIQ010000147.1:0-2491 GCA_031425075.1 Sphingomonadales bacterium | reverse complement strand
GTTTTTCGGCATAGGGCAGTTCGAGTTCGCACCATCCTTCGCCATGCGCGCGGTGGACGATGCCGAGCACACCATTATGTCCGTTTCGCGCGAGCATATTGATCATGCGCATCGGATCGAAGCCGTCGGGGAATTGCGCATCTGCCATCATCGTTTTGGCTAGGACGATGGATGCTGGATTGCAACCCGATGCCGCGCTATCACTTGACGAAAGCGTAAAGCCACAGCGCCCCTGTTTGAGAGGATCAGCCCAAGATGCATCCCTATGTTCATGCACAAACCCACCCCGACAAGCCCGCCGTCATCATAGCCGAAACCGGCGAGACGCGAACCTATCGCGAATTGGACGAGGGATCGAACCGCCTCGCGCAGTTTATCCGGTCGCGTGGCCTCGGGCATGACGATGTTATCGCGCTGATGCTCGAGAATAACGCCGATTATTACGCGATTACCTGGGGCGCGCAGCGATCGGGCACGCGCTATGTCTGCATCTCGTCGCGGCTGACGGCGGATGAGACCAACTACATCATCGAAAATTCAGGCGCGAAGGTTTTCATTCTGTCGGGCAGCCTTGCGGGCCTCGCGCCGCAACTGAACATGACCGCCGAACGCTACAGCTTCGGCGGCGACATCGCCGGATACGCGCCGCTCGAAAACGCACTCGCGCCGATGCCGACCACCCGCATTGCCGACGAACGCGCAGGCGTCGACATGCTCTATTCGTCGGGCACAACCGGGCGGCCCAAGGGCGTACGCGTGCCATTGCCGCCCGAACCCGCCATCGATCAGATGAACCCACTCGTGATGCTGGCGATGGCGATGTACGGGCTGTCTGCCGACAGCATCTATCTCTCGCCTGCTCCGCTCTATCACGCCGCGCCGCTGCGCTGGTCGATGACGATCCACAAGATCGGTGGCACCGTTGTCGTCATGAAGAAGTTCGATCCCGAAGCGGTGCTGCGCTTTATCGGACAATATAAGATTACCTGCGGCCAATATGTGCCGACGCATTTCGTGCGGATGCTCAAACTGCCCGACGAGGTGCGGAAGCGCTACGACCTCTCGACCAACATGTGCGCGATCCATGCCGCCGCCCCCTGCCCCATTCCGGTCAAGCAGGGCATGATCGACTGGTGGGGGCCGATCATCATGGAATATTATGCCGGCTCCGAAGGCAATGGATCGACCTTCATCAATTCGGCCGACTGGCTGATGCATAAGGGCTCGGTCGGCAAGGCGATGACGGGCATCCTCCACATCATGGCTGACGACGGCGAAACCGAGGTGGCACAGGGGCAGGAAGGGACGATCTTTTTCGAGAACCCCGACAGCAATTTCGAATATCACGACGATCCTGAAAAGACCGCATCGAGCCGCAATTCGAAGGGCTGGAGCACATTGGGCGACGTCGGCTATCTCGATCCCGAGGGGTTCCTGTATCTCACCGACCGCAAAAGCTTCATGATCATTTCGGGCGGGGTCAACATCTACCCGCAGGAAATAGAGAACCACCTCGTGACGCATCCAAAGGTGCAAGATGTCGCGGTGATCGGCGGCCCGCACGAGGAGATGGGCGAAGAGGTCGTCGCGGTCATCCAGCCAATCGACATGGCCAGCGCCGACGATGACTTCCGCGACGAACTCATCGCGTTCGCGCGCGAGAAACTGTCAGGCGTGAAGATACCGCGGCGGATCGATTTTCTGGCGGAGCTGCCACGGCACGATACGGGGAAGCTGTATAAGCGGCTGCTCAGAGATCAGTATTGGGCGGCGGTGAAGCCCCAAATCCTCCCCGGAACGGAGAGGTTCTAGAGATATAAACACGCATCCAGCGCATCCCGGCGCACCACGCCCACCGTTCGCGCTAGTCGGTTACCATGACGCTTCACAAACCCCCTCGGGGCGATCGCTGCGCGCTTTTTGGGGAGCGGCAATATCGCTGTAATCCGGGCGGCCTCAACCGGCGTCATATCCGCCGCATCATGCCCGAAATAGCGGAGCGATCCGGCGTTGACGCCATAGGTGCCGATGCCTGTCTCGGCGATGTTGAGATACACCTCCATTATCCGGCGTTTCCCCCAGATATTTTCGATCAGCAGCGTGAACCACGCCTCCAGGCCTTTGCGGATATAGCCGCCGCCCTGCCACAGAAAGGCGTTTTTTGCGGTTTGCTGGCTGATCGTCGAACCGCCGCGCAACCGGCGCCCGCGGCTGTTGCTGGCCATTGCCTGTTCGATGGCGGCGCGGTCGAACCCGTCATGCGTACAGAATTTGCCGTCTTCGCCCGCAATTGCGGCGCGTGCCATGTCGCGGTCGATCTGCGATAATGGCATCCAGTCGCGCTGCAATTCCTCTCCGCGCGCCACATCGCCGATCATCGTAAACGTGATTGGCGGCGGGATGAAGCGATACAGCAGCACCCATAGCACCGATACGATTACAAACCAGATGATCGCGCGGCCAATGAACCAGCCGAAGCGGAAAACAGGAG
>JANPIQ010000146.1:0-1881 GCA_031425075.1 Sphingomonadales bacterium | reverse complement strand
TAGAACCCACCCGACCTCGATCGCAATCCGGTTCTGTTGCGGGATGGGCACTATCCACAGGGTCGATCACCCCTGAGCAACGCACCTTGGACATGTTGTGTGAGGGCACAGCACGTCCCGCCAGAACGGGCCTGTCACAGGACGGGATGCCCCGCAACAGGTGGCTGTGATAGGCAGAAACCTGCCAAATTGTCAATAGGAGAGTACCTGTCCTTTAGGAGAAATCGCCGCGGCTTCTTGGGTCTTGATTCCTATCGCGCATGGCATAAACTCGTTCGGCGAGGGGAAAAGCCATGATCGAAAAGCGGCTCACGCTGGCGATATTGGGTGCAGCGGCCATGCTCACCGGATGCGGCGAGGGGCGTTTGCCCGATCAGAATAAGGCGCAAAAAGCGGTCAAGGAAACGCCCTATCCCGAGCGCGTGTTTTGGGGTGATACACATCTTCATACGTCGAATTCGATCGATGCGTTCGGTTTTGGTGTTCGGCTTGGGCCTGAAGAGGCGTTACGATTTGCAAGTGGCAAATCGGTCAGATCGACGATGGGCATCGACGCCAGATTGTCTCGGCCGCTCGATTTTCTCGTCATTGCCGATCACAGCGATGCACTGGGTGCGCTGCGGAGGCTGTATGAAGCGCCGCGTTTCCTGATCCGCGACCCCGATTTGCGTCGGTGGCGAGATATGATGCACGAAGGACCTGACGGTTCTCAACGCGTGACCGCCGAGCTGATCGATAGGGTCGCGCGCGGGACGCTTCCTGCTGCCATGCGCGACCCTAAGGCGGCCGAAGAGGGCAATCGCAAGATCTGGAACGAAAATACGACGATCGTGGAGCGCTACAACGATCCTGGCACGTTCACGGCGTTCATGGGATTTGAATACACGCTGATGCCGCGCGGCGACAATCTGCACCGCGTTGTCATGTTCCGCGATGGCAAGGACAAGGCCGACAAAGTCATCCCGTTCGGGTCGACGCAGCCCGATGCACACATCGATCAACTTTGGGATTACATGGACGCGTATGAAAAAGCGACCGGCGGCAAAATGCTCGCCATCCCGCACAATAGCAATCTGTCGAACGGCCTGATGTTCGAACTGACCGGCCCCGATGGCGGACCGATGACCGCCGAATATGCGCGCCGGCGTTCGCTGCGTGAACCCTTGGTCGAAGCGACGCAAATCAAAGGCGATAGCGAAGCGCATCCGTTTCTATCCCCCAATGATGAATTCGCAGGTTTTGGCGTCAAGGGCTGGGAGCTTGGCAATCTGCCCAACACGATTGTCAAACAGCCGGGCATGTTTGCCGGTGAATACATCCGTGAGGCGCTCAAGCGCGGTCTCGCAATCGAGGCACGAACCGGAGCCAATCCGTATAAGTTCGGCCTGATCGGATCGACCGATAGCCACACCGCGCTCGCGACAGGAGACGAGGATAATTTCTTCGGCAAACACACCGGCAATGAGCCCAACAGGGCGCGCACGATGCAGCGGCAAAATATCGGCAGCTCTGGTGGTCGGTTCGGTTGGCATTATCTGGCAGGCGGATACGCTGCGGTCTGGGCGACGGCGAACACCCGCGCGGCGATTTTCGATGCGATGATCAGGCGTGAGGTCTATGCCACCACAGGGCCGCGCATGACTGTGAGACTGTTCGGCGGTTGGGATTTTAAGAATGCCGATTTCAAGAGCGACTGGGTCAAGGCAGGTTATGGGCGCGGGGTCCCGATGGGTGGCGATCTCAAACCCCGCCCCAATTCGGGCACCGGGGCACCGCGTTTTATCGTATCTGCGCTGAAGGACCCGATGGGGGCCAATCTTGACCGAGCGCAAATCGTCAAGGGGTGGACCACGGCCTCCGGCCAGTCGGTCGAGAAAATAT
>JANPIQ010000145.1:0-7644 GCA_031425075.1 Sphingomonadales bacterium | reverse complement strand
CCCTTTTCGCCCGGCCGCGATCATGAAGGCTCGGACAGACCGCTACCAAACGCAGTCCGATGACCTCGAAGACAACCATTGGCACCGGGAAAAGGAATGAACATGAGAATATCAATTAGACAACGATCCGGACAGTCTGGTTCTAAATCCGCAATTGGGTTAGCCGCCATTCGTTCAACGCATCGGACCAAGACCGCTTTGCACTCCCGAAGCTTTCATACTTCGTCGCAAGAATTAACGGCCAATTTCGACGGCCTGGGGAGGCACAGCGAACGTCTGGCATGTTTCGCGATAGCCAACTTCGTTAACATACTCGCGATCCCTCGGGATCAAGTTCCGAACCAGCATCATGATCAGAGGACCCGCGGCATGGGAGTGTCAGACCTTGATCCGGACGCTCACGGGCGTCGTCCATGGAATGCTGGAAGCATGGTCGGCGCAAAGCGCCCGCTCAAGCCGCGCGACGTTTGGGCGATCCGCTTCTTCCTTGACGAGCACCGGCGTCTCCGCGACCGTGCGCTGTTCGATCTTGCGATCGACAGCAAGTTGCGCGGCTGTGACATCGTCAAGATGAAAATTGGCGATATCGTAACAGGCGGGGCCATGAGGAACCGTGCTACGGTGATCCAGCAGAAAACTAGACGCCCAGTGCAGTTCGAGCTGATGACTGAAGCGCGACAGACGCTGTTAACGTGGCTCACGCGCCGGGGCGGGACGCTTGACGATTTCATATTCCCGAGCCGCGTCAATTACATGGGTCACCTCAGTACGCGCCAATATGCACGACTGGTCGACGAATGGGTCGGCGCGGTCGGTTTGAACGTCTCGGAGTATGGCACCCATTCGATGCGACGGACAAAGGCATCGCTAATTTACAAGGCAACCGGCAACCTGCGCGCGGTGCAAATCTTGCTCGGTCACACCAACATTGAGAATACTGTCCGGTATCTAGGCGTCGACATAGACGACGCGATCACGCTTGCCGAACGGACGGAGATTTGAACATTTTTGATGGGGTCGGACGTCTGTTTGATTTGAGTTTTCAAGGTCGCAGATAGCTTAGTCGACATCGGCCTGTTTTTAGCCGCAAGACACGCTATTGAGATATGATGGTTACAGGCCGCTACAGACAGCTTTCACTACGTACCAGCCACAGGCGTAAGTTCAACGTCAGCTGACCATCGCAGTTGGCCAATCAGCGCGGTGCGAATTTTCCGCCGCGATCGCGATCATCGAAACGTCTTTGACACTGCTCAAGATGTTAGCAGCAGGCGGTCGGCTCGTCCAGTTGCCACTCGCCACACCTTACCCAGAGACTGTATACAACGAAGTTTAAGCATTGGGGAAAAGGTGTCCTACGCTAGGCTGATTGGCCTAAGCTCTTGCCATTTAGCATACCTTAACCCGATACGAGGATTGGATGAACGCTACCTCTGAATACGCGAAAGCGCAACGGCGCTTGCTCGTCAACGGCACTGCGTCGCTGGGCCTGACGATCGCCGGCTATGCGTCTGCGTGGTTCGGCTATGGCGACTTGCCGCCGCCCATAAACCGGGCGATCTGGGGTGGATTTTCGATCCTGCTATTTTCGTTTTGGATCGCCGTGATGATGGTGTCGACATTGCGAATGCGCCCGGACAGTGCACCGGGCTGGCGATGGGCGCGGCAGGTTCTGGAGTTCGGCACGTTCCTAGGCGTCAACGGCGTAACTTGGTTGTTCATGCCGTATGGCACGACCGAGCTTCAACATGTCACCTTGCTGTTTTCGACCAGCTATTGCGCCGCGACAATCCTCTCATCGGCTGATCAGGACGCGTTCACACGATGGCGGATCGCGATCGTCATGGGCAGCCTGGCGGCGGTCTGCGTGATCGAGCGTATCCTTTTATGGCCTTATTTGACTGCCTATCTCGTTATCCTGGGCGCGGTCCTTATCATTTTCGACTTGCTAATCCGCAGCACGATCTTCGAGTTGCACCAAGCGCGCCACGAAGCTGAGCAGGCTCGCGACGCCCGCACGCGATTCATCGCGGCTGCTACGCACGATCTCGGCCAGCCCTTGCAGGCGGCGCGGCTGTTCCACGAACAGGCATTGCGCGCCCCTAGCAGCAAGGACCGCGATGAGGCAGCCGGGGCGGCACGCGCGGCATTCGAGGCGATGGAGCGGCTGTTGCACGCTATGCTCGATCACCTTCGCCTGTCGGGTGGCGCGGTCACGACAAATAAAGTCGAGGTCGAGATCGGCCAACTGATCCAGAATCTCGTCCGGCAATATGCGGCTGCGGCGGAACTACAGCAAGTCAGCCTTAGGGCGCTTCCGGCATCTACGGTGGTCGTTACCGATCGGCATCTATGCGAACGCGTGCTCGGCAATTTCATCGACAATGCGTTGCGCCATTCGCAAGGCCGCCGGGTCGTGATCGGAGCGCGCCGGATGCCGGGCCGGTGGCGGTTGTTCGTCGCCGACGACGGGGCGGGCATCGCCGCAGAGGACGTGCCCGCACTGTTCGACGACTTCATCCAGGGAACCGCGAATACCGAAGGCGGCTTCGGACTCGGCTTGTCGTCAGCCCGCCGCGCGGCGCAGGCGATCGGCGGCGTCGCTGGATATGAACCGCGATGGACCAAGGGCGCGCAATTCTTCCTTGATATACCTGAGGTGACGTAGCAAACGTGTCCTATAATGAGGTCGCGTATCGAGTATTGTCTGATCGCCGACGACCACGCGATGATGCGTTCGGCGTTGGCGGGTACCATAAGGCTGATATGGCCTGAGGCGCGAATCGAAACGGCAGAAAGCTTTCCTGATGTCCTCGCTGCTGCTTCGGGCGGCCGTTTTGGCCTGATCTTGTGCGATCTTTCAATGCCCGGCGCGTCGCCGCTCGACGGCGTCACGCAACTGCTTAAGGCGGCACCGGGGGTTCCGCTGTTGGTCATCACCGGCAGCGAGGACGACGACGTACTACTAAAGCTGTTCGATATCGGTGTGGCCGGATACCTGCATAAGAGCGCTAGCGGGGAAGTGGTGGAGGCAGCGATCTTGCTGGTCGCGGCAGGCGGACGCTATCTGCCACCGCGCATTCTCGATCTGACCCGGCAGCGCGATGCGCCGGCCGCCTCGCGTCCTGCCGTCAGCCTGACCGCGCGACAGCGCGAAGTGCTAGCCCTTCTCGTCGAAGGCGCGAGCAACAAAGAAATCGCGCGCGAACTCGCCGTATCTCCGGCGACGGTCAAGGTGCATGTCGCCGCTTTGCTCGGCGCGCTCGATGCCCGCAACCGATCGCAATTGGTCAATCGCGCGCACAATGAAGGTTGGGTCACAGCCTAGCCCATCGGTCTAAGCCATGCAGTGAATACCGCCCCGAGTCCCGCTCCGCTACGCGCTGCTCCATCGAAAAGCAAAGCAAGCAAAGGGGCTATCGTGAACAAGCGTTCGATTTTGCAACTCGGCGCGGCGGTGGCGGCGCTCGCGCCGCAAGCTGCAAATGCGCAACAGGCCGTACCCAATCTCGGCAATTATCAGGATCTGGACGACGCATTTCGCGTCGGTATTCAAGTAACCAATACCCTCAATGGCTTCAACGCCGCGCAATCGTTCGAGCAGCGCCAAATCGAGGATATCGAAGAATTGTTCAATCCGAGTGAAATCGCGACAGTCGTAGGTCCGCTGAATGCGCAAATCGGGCAGATCCAAGGGGTTTTTGACCTGCGTGGATCTACCGTGCTGGCTACATATCAGCAGAACAGTTCGGTGCTCACGATCAATTTCGTCGGCCCCAACGGCCAGACATTCAATCAGAGCAATGGCTCTCCCTGCTCCTTCTCGTTTAACGGCGGCAGTCGCCAGGCTTCGTATAATCTGTTCGACGCCATCGTCGAAGAGGAAGAGGATGACAGTGCGACGCCGACTGCCAATGCGATTGCCGGCTGCCTTAGCCGATCGTTTTCGCGATTTTCGCCGGTCGATCCGCTGGCGGGCAATCCGAACAGCCTGCAATCTTCGCTGGTAAAAAGCGCACTCGATCTCAGCAATGGTGATTCGCTGATCGAGGAGGGCGCAAATACCTCGGGCGACCCGTGGATTGTCGGCGCCGCGTTTACGACGGGTGGTGCCGGGCGATTCGATATCGACCGCATCGATGCTCGTATCCAGCGCGGCTTCCGCATTTTCGAAGGCAATCGCGCGTTGCTCAAGTTCGATCTGCCGTTCAACTATTCGCGGGTCAACGGTGCCAAGGCCTACAGCGCCCAAATCGGTCTCGGCCTCGAATTGCCGGTGGTCGCGCAGCGCTGGTCACTTGAGCCGCGCGTCTCCTACGGCCTCGTCTATTCGGGCGATGCAGGATCCGCGGGGCATATCATTCAGGGTTCAGTGACCAGCCGCTATGTCATTCAAGGCGTCGGACGCGGGCGGCTGATTGTCGGCAACATGATCGGCTATAGTCAGACGCTCGACCCGCCGGGGACTAGCGCCAACATCAACCCCGATCTCAAGAATTTCGTGTTTCGCAATGGCGTCGCTTATGATCTGCCGATAAAGGGACTGTTCAGCGGTCGTTCGACGTCGCTTCGCGCAAGCTACGGCTTCACCGCCTTTACCGGCGATAAGTTGCGCAACAACAGCTTCCACGAAGCCACACTGTCGTTCGGCCTGCGCGGTCGCGAAGAATCGACGCGGGCGATGCGCGATTTGATCCGCTTCAACCTCAGCACGGTGCAGGCGAAAGGCTATTCAACCTACACCGCGGGCTTCGGGTTCCGCTTCTGATGAAGGCGTTGGCCTCGCTGCTCTGGGCGCTGCTGGCGGCGGCGGTGCTGGGTGCACCGGCCGCTGCGCAGGATAAGGGGGCGAGGCTGGCGCTGGTCATCGCCAATGGCGCCTATGCCGGTTTCGACCGGCTCAACGCCACCTATGGCGACGGAGACAAGGTCGCCGCCGCGCTGTCCGCCACCGGCTTTGCCGATGCGTCGGGGGCTGGCGCGGTGCGCGCGCGCCGCGATCTCGGACTGACTGCGACCCTTTCCGAGATCGCGGCGTTTCGCGACAAGCTTGCAGCAGCGGGGCCGGGCGCGTTTGGGGTGCTGTATTTTTCGGGGCATGGCGTCGCCTCCAGCAGCGGCGGCGACGTGATGATGATCCCCACCGACACGACCCGCGCCGGGCTTTCCGCAGCGGGTGCCCTATCGCGCACGGCGATCACGCGGAACTTGATGCAATCGGGGGCAAAGACGGTGCTTGTCGTGCTCGACATGTGTCGCAACGTCGTCGATCTGCCGCAGATGGCATCAGCCCCGACGGCAGACGAGACGGGCACTGGAATTGCTGGCAGCAAGGGGCTCAAGCGCGTGTTGCGCACCCCCGAGGGCGGCATCCGGCCCGATCAGGGCTATCTCGTCGCCTTTTCGACCAGCGCCAACCAGGTTGCCTTCGACGATGGCACTTTCTCCAAGGTGCTTGCCGAGGAAATCCGCCGGCCGCAGCAGAATATTGCCGACGCCATGAAGCGCGTTTCGGATCGCGTCGCGATGAAGGCGAGCGGGTCCTTCCAGAAGCCGACTTTTGACTACGGGCTACAAGGCCAGCCGCCCTGCTTCGTGTCTTGCGATCCATCGAGCGGCGACCGCTTCTATGACTGCGCCAACTGCCCGTGGATGCGTTCGCTCGCGCCGGGGAGCACCGCTTTCGGCTCCCTGCCGTCGGAGCAGGGCCGGGATGAAAATGAGTTCTCACGGCAGACGCGCCCCCTTTCGCGGGGCTTCGCGCTCGGCGTTTATGAGGTCACGGTCGCCGAATGGACCGCATGTGTACGCGACGGGGCCTGCCCGAAGCTCACCAGCTGGGCCAGGGAAAACCCCAACCCGCTGATCCCCGCGAGCAGCATCAGCCATGAAGATGCGCGCACGTATCTCGGCTGGCTTTCCAGCCAGTCGGGTCGCGCCTATCGGCTGCCGAGCGAGATCGAGTGGGAATATGCCAGCCGCGCCGGGACAGGCAGCACCTTCCCTTGGGGCGAGGAGATCACGCCCTCCGCAGCCAATTACGATCATACCGCAAGCTATCGCAACTCCCCCAAAGGCCCCTATCGGGGCTATCCCGAGGCGGTCGGCGCCTATCCGCCCAACGCGATGGGTTTCTACCAGATGCAGGGCAATGTCTGGGAATGGACCGATGGCTGCATCGACGGGGGTTGTAAGCAAAGGGTGGTGCGCGGCGGATCGTTCGAAAGCGTGCCGGGCGAGCTGCGCGTGGCGAATCGATTCGGCGCGGCGGGAGCGAAGCGCCGCTCCGATGTCGGCTTGCGCGTCGCTCGCGATCTTGAGCCGGACGAAGTCGGCGGGCTCTGACGCGATGCGGTTGGCGCTGTTCGCCCTGCTGACATGGCTTGCCAGCGTCCCCGCCGCCGCCGAAACCCGCGCGCTGCTCATTGGCGTTTCGCGCTACGCATCTGCCGCCATCCCCGACCTTGCCGGACCCGCCAACGATCTCACCGCAATGGACGCGCTCGTCCGCAAGATGGGAGTGAGCGACGTCGTCAGTCTTCGCGACGGCGCGGTCAGCCGGTCGAGCGTCGAAGCGGCGCTTCAGGAAATGGGCATGCGCGCCAAGCCTGGGGATTGGATCATCTTCTACTATAGCGGCCATGGCGCGCAGGCTGCGACCCCGCGCAGGGCGGCGGCGGCCGATGGCGATTTCGACCAGTTCCTGCCGCTGCCGGGCTTCGATCCCGAGAATCAGGACCCTGAACGCTTCATCGTCGACAAGGATTTCTACGCCTGGATGAGGCGCTATGCGCCGCCCGATGTCCGCATCCTGATGATGGTCGATAGTTGCCATTCGGGCAGTATGCACCGCGCGGTCGATCCCCGCGCCTTTGCCTACACCGCGCGGCTCGCCTTGCGTCCGGGCGATGCGCGTGCCCTCGAACTGATCGCGCGCCCCGGCCCACGCTTGCCGGCGCTGCGTTCGGTCGAAACCGATGCGGCGCTTGCGGTCGATCGCGAAGATCTGCCGAACCTTATCTATCTCGGGGCCTCGCGCGACGACCAACTCGCGCTCGAAACCGAACTGCCGCAAGAAGGCGATCCGCAACGCGGCGTGCTGACCTTCGCCTTCGAGCAGGGGCTGAGTACGGCGGGTAGCGACAGCGCCAGCCTCGCCGCCGATCTCGATGGTAACGGGATGGTCTCGGTTTTGGAGATAAGCTCCTACCTCAATAGCCAAGTCCGGATGTTGAGCGCACAGCGGCAGGAAAGCAGCGCCTTCTTCCCATCGGGCTGGACCGATCTGCCGCTGTTCTCAGCACTCCCCGTGCCCCGTCCCGCACTTGAGGAAACGCCGCCTGCGGTGGCATTCGCGCCGCCGCTGGCCAACTTTTCCCAAGCTGCAAGCCAAGCCGCCTGGCAGATCGCCGACACACCCGACCGCGCCGACTTTTTTTGGCAAACCGCCGAACGCGAAGTCCTCCGCCGCTCGGGCGACGTCGTCGCGACCGGGGTTGATAGCCTTAACGCTTTCAACGGCGTCATCGGAAAATGGCGCACCGTGATGGCGCTGCGACCACTGGTTTCGGAGCTGAACATGCGGATGAAGGTCAAGCCCGGTGGGTCGGATATGATCTACCAACGCGGCACCGCGATCGCCAT
>JANPIQ010000144.1:0-9657 GCA_031425075.1 Sphingomonadales bacterium | reverse complement strand
CGAACTGACCGGCGACGATATCGCGACGATCCTGTTTACATCGGGATCGACCGGCCAATCGAAGGGCGCGTTCCACACGCACCAGTCGGTCGTGCAAGGATCGTTCAGCTATATCGCGCAGGCGATGATGATGCTCGAACTCGCGATTGAGGACGGCGCGGTGAGCGCCGATGCCGAGCAACGCGCCAAGCCGTGCATGCTGCTGTCGGTGCCATTGTTCCATGTCACGGGCGAAGTGCCGATGCTGCTGGTCAGTTTCGCGATCGGGCGCAAGATCGTGATGATGCCCAAATGGGATGCGGCAGAAGCGATGCGGCTGATCGAAAAGGAGAAAGTCACCAGTTTCACTGGCGTGCCGCTGATGAGTTTCGAGATCATGACACATCCCGATCGTGCCAAATATGATCTGTCGACATTGCAGGGGCTGGCTGGCGGCGGCGCGCCGCGCCCTGTCGAACATGTCAAACGATTGGCCGAAGCGTTCCCGACCGCGCCGCCGGCGCTTGGTTATGGCCTCACCGAAACCAACGGCGTCGGCGCGGGCAATTTTTCGACCAACTACACCGAAAAGCCCAATTCGACCGGCATGGCGTCAAAGCCACTCGTTGAAATCGCGATTCTCGACGATGCCGGGAAGCCCGTGCCCCAAGGCGAGCGCGGCGAGGTTTCGATCCGTTCGATTGCCAATTTCTCGGGATACTGGAACAACCCGGCGGCAACCGCTGCGTGCATGACCGACGATCTGTTCTTCCGCACCGGCGATATCGGCACTCTCGACAAGGACGGCTATTTGTTCATCGTCGATCGCAAGAAGGACATCATCATCCGCGGCGGCGAGAATATCAGCTGCCAGGAAGTCGAAGCCATTTTGTACGAGCACCCGGCGGTGGCGGAAGCCTGCGTGTTCGGGCTGCCCGATGAGCGGCTGGGCGAAGTGCCCGGGGCAACGGTGCATCTGCACCCGGGGATGGCGGTCACCGAAGACGAGCTTCGCGCGTTTGTCAGGACAAAACTTGCCGCGTTCAACACGCCCGAACGCATCTGGGTTCTCGACGATGCCCTCCCCCGGCTCGGCACCGAAAAGATCGACAAGGTGGGCTTGCGCAAAAAGTTTCAGGCCGAATGGGCAGCGAAAATCGCCGCCTGATCGACCTTGCAGGCCAGCAGAAGCTCGAGCGACAAAAGATTGGCACGGTCCAAGACAAAGTGGCGTTGCCTGATTGGAGGTCTGCGGGCAGACCACCGGGCATGATCAATGACCGCCGATTTCTGACCGTCGATGTTTTCACTGCCGTGCCGTTGCGTGGAAACCCTGTTTGCGTGGTGCTTGACGGTGCGGCGCTCGATGATGCCACGATGCAGGCCATCGCGAGCTGGACCAATTTGTCCGAAACGACCTTTGTGACGCCCGCAACCGATGCGGAGGCCGATTACGCTGTCCGCATCTTCACGCCGCGCGCCGAATTGCCGTTTGCGGGCCACCCGACGATAGGCACGGCGCACGCGGTGATTGAAGCCGGGACCGTGACGCCGCGCGACGGCCGGCTTGTGATGCAGTGCGCGGTCGGGCTGGTCGAATTGACAATCGGAACCGGATCGGTGTCGTTCAGGCTGCCGCGCTACGCCTTCGAAGCCGCACCCGATCCGCACATCATTGTGGAAGCCATAGGGGGTGAGGCGGTGGTTAGCGGCACCCCGCGGATCGTCAATGTCGGTCCACGCTGGGTGATTGCTGAAATGGCGTCGGCACATGATATCGAAATTCTCGCGCCCGATCTGACCGCGCTTGCCGCTTATGATCGGGCGAACAGCACCACGGGTCTGACCGTGTTCGCAACTGGCGGCGCAGGCGATATCACCGTTCGCAGCTTCGCGCCTGCCGATGGCATCGCCGAAGACCCGGTATGCGGCAGCGGCAACGCGTCGGTTGCGGCGTACCGGCTTGATGCAGGCCAGATTGGCGACGGCAGCGCCTATATCGCGAGCCAAGGCCGACAGGTCGGGCGCGACGGTCGCGTCCATGTGCGGATCGAGGGTAGCGACATTCATGTCGGCGGATCATGCGTGACGACGATGCAAGGCACGCTGACATTGTGAAAATCGTCGAGCGCCTCCGCAGTTTGTGGATTGGCGCACATGCCGTCGGGATCGGCGCAAGAGACCCGGCGGTGGCGCGGCCTGTGCGTTTATTGGGCTGGGCGGTGGCCGCTTATGCCTTTTCGCCAATCGACCTTATCCCCGATTTCATTCCCGTGTTGGGGCTTCTCGACGATCTCATATTGGTCCCGCTCGGCATCTGGCTGTTTGTGCGGCTGATTCCGCCCGCGCTTCATGCACGTCACCTAGCGGAGGCCGAAGCCGCAGCGGAAAAGCCTGTCAGTCGCTGGGCAGCCTTGGTGATCGTCATTGTCTGGATTGCAGCAGCGCTTTGGCTTGGCGGCCTGCTCTGGTCTGCACGCTTCTGGTAAGCGCGGCACTTCCCCGCTATGCGCGCAGCCGATGAACGAAGCCCGCACCTTTACCGTGATGCTCGACGATGATGGCATAAGATTGGACCGCTGGTTCAAGCGGCATCTGCCCGACGCCAGTTTCAATATCGTCTCGCGCTGGGCGCGGACGGGGCAATTGCGTCTGGATGGGAAGCGTGTGCAGCCCGGAGACCGCGTCCTTGCAGGCCAGCAGGTCCGCGTGCCGCCCGCCGATCCTGCGCCAGAGCGGGCCGCCAAGCCGCGCCCGGTGCGCATCCGTCCTGAACTCAGCGAAGACGAACTGGCGTTCGCGCAGAGCCTCGTCATCCACCGCGATTCGGCGGCGATTGTCATCAACAAGCCCGCAGGGCTTGCGACGCAGGGCGGCACCAAGACCGACACCCATGTCGATGGTCTCCTCGATGCGCTCCAGTTCGAGGCCGAGGGGCGGCCCAAGCTTGTCCACCGGCTTGATAAGGATACGTCGGGCGTGCTGCTGCTCGCGCGATCGGCGAAGGCAGCGGCGCATTTTTCCAAAGCGTTCTCGTCGCGGACGGCGCGCAAAGTTTATTGGGCGCTCGTGATGGGCGTGCCCTCGATCGAGGACGGGATGATCGAGCTCGCCATTGCCAAACAACCCGGCAGCGGTGGCGAGAAAATGCACGTCGATGAAAAGGAAGGCAGCCCTGCGCGCACGCGATACCGTGTGATCGAGTGCGCGGGCAATCGCGCCGCATGGGTCGAGCTGCAGCCGTTCACAGGGCGGACGCACCAGCTCCGCGTTCATATGGCCGCCATCGGCCATCCCATCGTTGGCGATGGCAAATATGGCGGGCGTGACGCGTTCCTCACAGGCGGCGTCAGCCGTAAAATGCACCTTCACGCGCGCCGCTTGCGGATCGATCACCCGGACGGCGGCCAGATCGAAATCTTTGCCCCACCGCCATCGCATATCGCCGAAAGCATCAACCTGCTCGGCTTCGATCCAGACTTGGGCGACCTGCCGATCGACGAGATCAAGTTCAAGGAAACCGCAGCAGGGAAAGCGCGCGTCGTCGCCAACAAGGCCAAATCGGCGCGCAAAGCCCGGAAAGGCGAACGCCGCGGGCGAGGGGAAAGGAGCGAGCGCGCATGAAGCGGCTTGCCTTGTTTGATTGCGATGGCACGCTGGTCGATAGTCAGGCGATGATCATCGGCTGCATGGAAGATGCTTTCAGGCGTGCGGCAATGCCTGCGCCTGACCGGCACGCCATCCGGCGGATTGTGGGCCTCAGCTTGCTGCCTGCGGTCCAGCGGCTGATCCCCGATGCCGAATTGGCGCTGCAAAGCCAGATTGCCGAGGATTACAAGTCCGCATTCCAGCAGCGGCGCAGGATGGGTCTGGTCGAAGAGCCGCTTTACGACGGGATTGCCACTGTGCTGACCGCGCTGGATGCCGACGGCTGGGTGTTGGGCGTGGCAACCGGCAAATCGGATCGCGGGCTGGCGCACTGCCTTAAGGCGCATGGGCTGACCGAGCTGTTCGTGACGCTCCAGACTGCTGACCGGCACCCGTCGAAACCGCACCCGGCGATGGCGTTTGCCGCGATCGAAGAGGCGAGGGCATCGCCCGAAACCACGATCATGATCGGCGATACAAGTTATGACATCGCGATGGGCGTTGCCGCAGGGGTGCGGTCGTTGGGCGTCGATTGGGGCTATCACGACGCTTATGAGCTGATGGCGTCAGGCGCTTATGCGGTGGCAGCAACGACTAAGGACCTGCCGCGGCTGTTGGAACAGGAATTGACGTCATGACCGAAGACCAAGCCAAGCAGCGGTTTGTCGCTTTGACGCTATTGCGGTTGTTCGGGCTGGGACTCGTGATTGCCGGAGCCGCCAATATCGCAGGCGCATGGATGCCTGAACTGGCCCCGACATTTGGCTATGCGCTGCTCATTATTGGCGCGCTCGATTTCTTTTTGATCCCGGCGCTGCTCAAAAAGGCATGGCGAAAGCAGCCGTGAAGCGGTTCTATACCGAAGCACTACCCTCGGACGACGGCGGCATCCTGCTCGATGCGCGGCCTGTGCGGACTCCTGCGCGGGCAATGTTGGTGCTGCCCGACCCTCGTCTGGCCAAAGCGGTTGCTGCCGAATGGGCGGCGCAAGGCGAAACCATCGATCCCTGGTCGATGCCGCTCACCGGCCTTGCCAATGCCGCGATCGACCATGTGGCACCCGATCCGGCGGTGTTTGCCGAACCACTTGCGCGTTATGCCGAAGCCGATCTCCTTTGTTACCGCGCCGCCGAGCCGCCCGCACTCGTTGCGCGGCAGAACGATGTCTGGAACCCTTTGCTCGACTGGGCACGGGCGCGGTACGATTGCGCTTTCACGCAGGCAACCGGGATCATCCATGTCCCGCAGCCCGAGGCGACAGTGAAACGGCTGAGCGAGGCGCTGGCCAGCCGCAGCGTGTTCGAACTGGCGGCTCTGTCCCCGATCATCAGCATCGCCGGATCGCTGGTCATAGCGCTGGCGCTGGCCGAAGCGACGATCGCGACCGAAGCAGCCTTCGATGCGGCACATCTCGACGAGCTGTGGCAGGCCGAACAATGGGGCGAGGATGATTTCGCACTCGAAGCGCGCGCGGCCCGCCGCGCCGATTTTACAGCGGCAGCGCGGTTTCTCGAATTGTCGAGGTCACCGGCCTCGGCATGAACCAGCGGAGCATCACAAACCCGCCCACGATTAGTGCGACCAAGGATGTGACACCCAGATAAATCCACCACGCCCACGGCATGTACGAATTGAACACCGGGATTGCGAAGATGAAATACAGCGTCGTGGCGACCGCGATCAGCACCAGTGCCTGCATCCGTCGTGCAAACCCGTCGATCATCGACAGCGCCACCCCGATCAGGAACAGCATCGCGATCGACATCCCAAGCCCGGTCAGCAACGCCATCGGGTCGATAACCGGAAAGCCATTGGTGTTGAACATGATCAGCGCCACCGGCCCTTTCCCGAGCATGACCGTGCCTTCGGCAGTTTCAGGAGAGGGGATGAAATAGGTGCCGGTGCCCGTTGGGGTCAGATTGCGGCCCAAGGCCGCCTGCAAATCGGCAGCATTCGCATCGCTCGCGCCGACAAACGCCAGCCGCGCAAGCGGGGTCGCCCACGCAATTGCGCCAATGATGAATTGAACAAGGCCGCCAATGATCGCGCCGAGCAATATCCGAACCATGATCGCCCTCCACAGAGATATGCTGTCAGGTTAGAAGCAATCGCGCTCCTGCCGCAAGCCTGCTACACACTCACCAGTTCGGCAAGAATCCGGTCGAGCAGCGGCGTGCCCGCCTCGGTGAGGATCAGCTGGTTCCCGCGTCGCTCGACAAGCCCGATATCGATCAGATGCGCGGTTTTTGTATCGTCGATCAACGTCGCGATCGCTGTGCGACCGGTGATTCGCGATAGATCGACGCCGTCTGTCAGCCGCAGCCCCATCACCAGCGCTTCTTTGGCCTGCTCATCGGGTGTCAGAGCGATTTCGCTCGCCAGCCCATGGCCGTTGCGCGCTATCGCCGCCATCCAGTTCTCGGGCTTTTTGTGCCGCACCGTAGCCATCCCCCCGCGTCGCCCGTGCGCGCCAGGCCCGATGCCGAGATAATCGTCATAGTGCCAATAGCTGAGATTGTGTCGGCTTTCCTCGCCGCGACGAGCATGATTGGAAATCTCGTAAGCGGGCAATCCGGCGGTTGTCATCATTGCACGCGTTGCGGCAAACATGTCTGCAGCAAGATCTTCGTCGATATCGGCAAGTTTGCCCTGCGCGGCGAGCGTAGCAAACCGCGTGCCGGGTTCGATTGTCAGCTGGTAAAGAGAAAGATGCCCTGTACCAAATTGCAGCGCGCGCGCCAATTCTGCTTCCCAGTCGGCAAGCGACTGCCGCGGCCGGGCAGTGATCAGATCGAAGCTCACACGCCGAAATTGCGCCTGTGCCACATCGAGCGCTGCCAGCCCCTCGGCGACGTCATGCGCGCGGCCGAAAAAGCGCAACGCGTCATCATCGAGTGCCTGGAGGCCAAGCGACAGCCGGTTGACGCCAGCGACAGCCAGCCCTGCAAATCGCGACGCTTCGACCGATGACGGGTTGGCTTCAAGGCTGATTTCAATATCGGCAGTGAACCCCCAGAGCGCCTCAGCACCCTCGATCAACGCTGCCACGGTGGCAGGTGGGATCAATGACGGCGTGCCGCCACCGAAAAAGATCGACGTCAAAGGACGATGCGGGCCGACGTCATGTTCGTAGCGCAAATCGGCGAGCAGTGCCTTTGCCCACGCGGCCTGATCGACCGTATCGCGGACATGGCTGTTAAAATCGCAATAGGGGCATTTCGAAACACAAAACGGCCAGTGGATATAGAGCGCAAGCGGCGCACCTGTTCGGCTGGTAATCCGCGTGTCAAGATGAGAAGAACTGGCCATGCTCCGGTTCATAGCGCTTAGCCTGTTGTTGTCTGCAGCGCCACTTTGCGCGCAGCCGGGCTTTCAGTCGGGCCAACGCGCCTGGGACGGCAGACCCGCACTGCGCGGGCCTGTGCTGATGCGGAACGCAATGATCGCGGTTCATGCCAACGCGCGCAAGGCCTATGGCGTCAGGCCGCTGGCGTGGGACGATGCGCTGGCCACAGATGCGCGGCGATATGCCCGCGCGATGGCAAGATCGGGCGTGTTCGCGCACGACAAGCAGCGAGGCATCAGGCCCCAACAGGGCGAAAACCTTTTCAAGGGCACACGAAGCGCATTCCAATATTCAACGATGGCGCAGTTTTGGGTCGATGAGCGCAGGGATTTCCGCCGTGGTCGCTTCCCCGATGTCGTCAATGGCGGCGACTGGCGCCGGATTGGCCATTACACACAGATCATCTGGCCGACAACGCGGCGCTTCGGATGCGCGACGGCAGGAAACGAAGCCGAAGATTTTCTTGTTTGCCGCTATCTGCCGGCGGGCAATATTACCGGCACACCACTGCGCTGATCGACGCAAACGTCAAAAATCGCAAAGACTTTGCGACACTCACGAAAATCTCCGGAACCAGTTCGGTATCGACCGGTTGAGCAAACACCTCAATCGGAAAGGGCTTGTAATGCCTCAGTCGCAAACCGTAAAAACCATGGGCGCCGAGCTGGTCGGCGATGCCAAAAGCATCGGGGGCAAGGCCGCAGACCGCCTCCACAGCGAAGTCGATTCCCGCAAAGCCAGTGCGGCCGAACACGCCAAGACAGTTTCGAACGCGATCGGTCGCGTTACCGAAGATCTCGATCCTCAGACGCCGACATGGCTGCGTTCGGGCATCGAGCAAGGCGCGGCCCAAGTTCAAAAGCTGGCTCAGGCGCTCGAGCAAAAGGACAGCCGCCAGCTTATGCGTGACGTCACCGCTTTTGCCCGCACATCGCCTGGAACGTTCCTTGGTGTCTGCGCAGCAGCCGGATTTGCCGCCGCGCGTGTGTTTCAGGCCGGAGGCCAGAGCGGCATGTCACCGCCCTTCGACCCGTCGAAGACCGACATCGTCGACCAGCAAACGGCGGCGGCCGATGCGCAGTTCGATCTGTCTGCCAATCGGGCATTAGCAGGAGGCACCCAGATATGAGCACGACTGAACCGCATGTCCGCGCCGCCGGTGCAACGGCGGGCGAATTGCCCCAGAATCGCTATGCTGCCGACGGCGACAACATCACGAGCTTGTTGCGCGAACTGGTCACGCAAGGGTCGCAGCTTGCCGAACAGCAGGTCAGCCTGATGAAGGCTGAAGTGCGCGAATCGGCAAATGATCTGAAACTCGCGGTTGGCGGGATGATCGGTGCGGCAGTTGTCGGCATTGCAGCGCTTGGCGTTGTTCTGATGGCACTGGCGTATCTGCTGGCCGATGCGATCGAGCATCTGGGCCTCGCAACGCTGATCGTCGGGCTCGTCACGCTCCTGATCGCGTTCATACTTTACAAGAGCGCGGCCAAGAAGATGAGCGCCACGCACCTTGCCCCCGAACGGTCGCAGCGGACGCTGCAGCGCACTCCGGATGCCGTTCGCGGCGATCTATGAAGGAAATCATGATGACTGACCTCAGAAACGACGACCCTGCGGCAATCGAGGCCGAAATCCGGCAGACGCAGGACAATATGAGCCGCACCGTGGAAAAAATCGGCAGCCAGTTGACGCCAAAGAATTTGTTCAACGCGCTTCTCGACAAAGCCGACGACAATAACGTCGATGCGCGCATGCTGCTCGACGGGGCGCGTCGCAATCCTGTCGCGCTTGGGATGATTGCCATTGGTGCGATCTGGCTGATCAGCGAGAAGGATGCCAAATTGCCTTCGCTGCCCAAGCGCAATCGCGATACCCGAACCGACGCGTTTTCTGGCGCGAGCGATCCTTATGGCGAAACGTCGAGCCATGACGATTATCTCTCGCACATGTCGGCGGTCGAGCAACAGGCAGATGAGAACGCAGAAAGCTATCAGCGTCGGCACGATACGGCGCGGTCGAAATTTTTCAAAGTCGAACGCGGCAATCAGGAAGATGATGCGGGCTTTCGCCGGCGTCTCGATGGCATGGCTGAGCGCATTCGCGGGTCCGCACGTACTCTGTCCGCACGGTCTGGTCAGTCGAGTGCTGCGGTCGGCGAAAAGGCGCGGCAGGCATCACAAGCCGCCAAGGCCGGCTATGCGAATAACCCGCTGCTGGGCGGTATTATCGCAGCCGCAGTGGGAGCAGCAGTGGGCGCCAGTCTCCCGCTGACCCGGCAGGAAGAGGAAAAACTGGCAGGTGTTGGCGGCAAGGCGCGCAGCTTGATTGGGGAGCACACCGATCAGGTTGCATCGCAATTGCGTGAGAAAAAGGATGGTCTGCTCGAACAGGCAGACGCCGCGCTTGGAAAACAGCCCGAGACCGCCAACGACGATTATGTCCGGCTCGACGATCCAGCGACCACGCAATTTTCTACCACACAAGCTTGACGTAAAGGCAAGGAAGCCGTCGCGAAAATATCCGCGACGGTTTCCTTATCGTCAAAACACCGCCGTAATCAATTTGGCAAAGGCACTGGCACGGTGGCTTATTGCGTGCTTATCGACAGGGTCGATTTCGGCAAAGGTCTGCGTGCTTCCTGACGGCACGAACACAGGATCATAGCCGAAGCCCAATGTGCC
>JANPIQ010000143.1:0-7843 GCA_031425075.1 Sphingomonadales bacterium | reverse complement strand
CCGCCGGCCTTATAGCCCTTCGAGTAGCTTGCATAAAGCAGCAGATCGTCGACGGGTTTCCAACTGAGCACTGCAGTGCCTGTGACCTGGCTCTCCTTCAGGCGGTCCTGCGGGTTTATCGTCGAGAGCTGCGAACTGGTGTTGAACAGGCAGGCAAATGTCGTCGTTGCCCCGATCAGCGCTCGCGCCGTCGGGCTAGTTCCGCCTGCTGCTGCTGCCCCCGCAGAGACCCGTTGCGCGTCACACGCCGGGTTAACGATGTTGAACCCGCCATTGAGCGTCTTGCGCTCATTGGTATAGCGGGCACCAGCCGTAAGGCTCAGCCGGTCGGTGATCTTGAAAATGTTGTGCGTGAAAAACGCGTAGTTGCGACTCTTTTGATCAAATGCCGAATTGGTTTGCGTAATGTTGCCGATTGATCCCAACCGCTGAAGCGCTCCAATCAGTTGCGCGCCATCGGTGCCGCCGGCTGCGTTCGCCCCGGGAAACGCACCGGTGAGCGTCGCATTGCCAACCGCGCTCAGGCAGCCATCGCCGTCAAGATCGGGGTCGCGCAGCGCCGCCGAAGCGCTGACCGATGCCACGATACGGCACGCGAGGAACTGGCCATAGGCCGCGCCGAACTTCAGATTGTCGCGCACCTTCAGCTTTTCATTGGCGTAATACCCGCCGACGAGCCAGTCGAGCTTGTCATCGAACAGCGAGCCTTGCAGCCGCAGTTCCTGCGTGAAGGTTTTAAACTGGCGGAACGAACTTCCGTCATTGTCGCGATACAAAAGGTCGATCGATGCATAATCGACGTCGCCTGCCTGCGCCGATTTATAATCGCGATAGGCCGTGATCGACGTGAGGTTGACGTTGCCGAATTCGAGGTTGAGTTCGCCCGACAGGCCATAATCCTTGGTGCTGCCGCCAAGCGTGCGGCCCGGCGTGATGAAGGCTTGGCGCGCATATTGATCGGTGCTGACAGGGCTGCCGAAGCTGGTCAAAATATCGACGACGCGGTTTCCCGATGGCGAAGCAGCGCTTGGTTGCCGGACGGCAAAATCGCCGGGCACACCGGGGGTGGGATCGAACGTTTCGGCAACCGAGTAATAATGGCCCGAACAGCAGCTTTCGTCACGTTTCGTGTAATCGGCGATCAGACGCAGCGACACACCGTCATTGGGTTCGAACAATACCTGACCCTTGAGGAAATACCGGTCGCGATCGTTGACCCGCTCGCCTGTCGGCACGCCTGCTGCAGTAACGACGCGCGCAAACCCGTCACGCTTCGAATACACACCCTCGACGCGCGCAGCGATGCTTTCCGAAAGCGGACCTGAAATCCCGCCCGACAGACGATAGGCATCGAAATTGCCATATGTCGCTTCGGCAAATCCTTCGAGCTCAAAGCTCGGCTTTTTGCTGATCACGTGGATCAGGCCTGCCGACGCGTTCCGTCCGAACAAGGTCCCCTGCGGACCGCGCAACACTTCGACACGTTCGACTTCGCCGAGTTCGTTGAGGCCAACGCCCGAGCGCGACCGATAGACGCCATCGATGAAAATCGCGACCGAGCTTTCAAGACCGGGGTTATCGCCCACGGTGCCGACACCGCGGATTCTCGCCGAACCATTGGCCTCGGTGCCCGTCGACGAAATCGACAGCGACGGGGCCAGCTGCGTGATTGCCTTGATGTCGGTTCCGCCCGAGTTGCGAAGTGTTTCACCGCCAACAGCAGACACCGCGATGGGAATATCGGACACCGATTCTTCGCGCCGTGTGGCTGTCACGATGATCTCGCCCTGATCGGCGGCCTCTTCGGCTTGGGGAGCAGCATCCTGCGCCCAGGCAGGTGCAGCAATGGCACAGAGTGCGGACGTGACGAGCAGCGCAGAAATTCTCATGGCTTTCTCTCCTGACGTAATTTTTGATTTATTTGCGGTTGGCTTACGCTGAGTTTGTTGCGAAGCAAAGTGCCGGGGGCTCTGCTAACGTGGAAAGCCCCCGAGTGCGGCATTTGTGCAACAGGCGTTACTTGGGGCTGATCACCATCAGCATCTGGCGGCCTTCCATGCGAGGATATTGTTCGATCTTCGCCTCTTCGGCGGTATCGTCCTGCACCCGCTGGAGAAGCTTCATCCCCAATTGACCATGCGCAAGCTCGCGCCCGCGAAATCGCAGCGTAACCTTTACCTTGTCACCTTCGCCGATGAACTTGTGGATCGCCCGCATTTTGACGTCGTAATCATGATCGTCGATATTGGGACGCATCTTGATCTCCTTGATCTCCTGCGTCTTTTGATTCTTGCGGGCAAGATTCGCCTTTTTCTGCGCCTCGTATTTGAATTTCCCGATGTCGAGGAACTTCGCCACCGGCGGATCGGCGTTGGGGGAGATTTCAACCAGATCGAGGCCGACGCTTGCAGCCTGTTCGATCGCTTCACGCGTGTACATCACGCCCAGATTCTCGCCGTCGCCGTCGATCACCCGCACTTTAGGTGACTGGATAAATTCATTGTAGCGCGGCCCAGTCATGGCGGGCGGCGTCATGCCGAGCGAGCGGCGGGGTCCAAGGGGTGGTATAACGCGATCTCCGGTTGTGGCGTGGGGCGGCGCTGTATCGTGATTCGCAGCATTGGCAAAGCCTGCATATGGGTACCGTTGCGTATTTCGCCGGGCCTGTGGCGCAACCGCCGCACTGGCGCCGCCAGCACACGCCGGTTAAACGTGTCTCCGGAGATTTAAAAGCGGGGCGACAATGGCAACCAAAGCAGAAATTCCGTACCCCAAGACGCTGCCGATCATCGGCAATCTGCACCAGATTCCCAAGGCCGGGCTTATCCAGCATCTGATCGATGTCGCGCGCGATTTTGCAGATCCCGGTATCTTCAAGCTCTATTTTGGCAGCTACGTCAGCCTGTGGGTGTCGCACCCCGATCTCGTCGCCGAATTGTGCGATGAGACGCGCTTTCGCAAAATACCCGGCCCCGGCCTGCGCGCCGTGCGCAGCTTTGCCGGTGATGGCCTCTTCACCGCGTTCAGCGAAGAACCCAATTGGGCCAAGGCGCACAACATCCTGCTGCCCGCATTCAGCCAGCGTGCGATGCGCGGCTATTTCGATATGATGCTCGAAGTTGCCGATGCGCTGGTGGCCAAATGGGAGCGCAATCTGGGCGGCGATGTCAACGTTCCTGACGACATGACGCGGTTTACGCTCGATTCGATCGCAATTGCAGGCTTCGGCTATCGGTTCAATTCGTTCGAGAAAGACAGCCTTGATCCCTTTCTCGAAGCGCTGGCGACTGCGCTGACCGAATGCATGAACAAGACGACACGGCTGCCGATCCAGCAGCGTTTTGCCAGAAAAGGTCAGGCACGGCTCGAGGCGGCAATCGGCACGATGAATACGCTCGTCGATACCGTGATCGCCGAGCGCCGAGCGCACCCAACGTCCGAAGGCGACCTGCTCAATCTCATGCTCGAGGCGAAGGACCCCGAAAGCGGCGATCAGCTGACCGACCTCAATATCCGCTACCAGATCCTGACCTTCCTGATTGCAGGGCATGAAACGACGTCGGGCATGCTGAGTTTCGCCTTCTACCAATTGCTCCGCCACCCGCATGTGCTGGCGCAGGCGTATGCCGAGGTCGATCGCGTGCTGCCGGGCGACAAACGCGCCGATATGGCTGACGTGGCGAAGCTCGATGTGATCGAGCGCATCCTGAAGGAAACGCTGCGGCTCTGGCCGACCGCACCGGCCTTCTCGGTCGGCCCGCGCGAGGATGAAGTGATCGGCGGGCGCTATACGATGCGCAAGGATAGACCCGTAAATGTGATGACGCCTGCGCTCCACCGGCATCCGGCAGTGTGGGATCGCCCGACCGACTTCGACATCGACCGCTGGCTGCCCGAGGCCGAGGCCCAGCGGCATCCGCATGCCTATAAGCCGTTCGGCAATGGCGTCCGCGCGTGCATCGGGCGGCAGTTCGCAATGGTCGAAGCCAAGCTGGGGCTTGCGATGCTGCTCCAGAAATTCGCGATTTCGGACAGGCGCGATTACCGGCTGACGATCAAGGAAACGCTGTCGATCAAGCCCGACGATTTTACGATGCGGATCGATGCGCGCGCAGCCCACAGCCGGTTGGCTGCGGCACCGGTCGCAGTCGCAAACGACAATCCCGAGCCGATATCGGCGGCAGGTGCGGGGCGGCGACTGTCGGTGATCTGGGGCAGCTCATTGGGCACCGCGCGCGACATTGCCGAAAAGATTGCCGAGCGCGCCGAAGCCGATGGCTTCGAAGTCCGCGTTCGTTCGATGGACGATGCGCTCGGCACGATGCCCGATGAGCGCGTCGTGGTCGCCGTCACCGCAACGTATAACGGCAAGGCCCCCGATAGCGCGGTCAAGGCCGAAGCGGCGCTCGACGCAGGCGCGTTCGACGGGCTCGATTGGGGCACGACCAAATTCGCGGTGCTCGGAATCGGCTCTTCGAGCTGGCCCAATTTTCAGGCCTTCCCGCAACGCGTCGATGCAGCCTTTGCCGCGACGGGGGCGGAACGACTGGTGCCGCTGGGATCGGCCGATACGGAGGGCGATTTCGATGCGCAGGTGGGGCGGTTCCTGACTCAGCTCTGGACCGCACTTGGAGCCAAGGGCAGCGAAGCCAAGGCATCGGGCCTTTCTCTGACGATGGTCGATACGCGCGACGCGCGCGCCGCCGTTCTGCCCGAAATGGCGGTGCCGGTTGAAATCATCGCCAATGATGAGCTGGTGCGCCCGCATGACGGGCTATTCGACACCAATGTCACCAATCCGCGCCAGTCGACCCGGCTGATCCGAGTGAGACTGCCCGAACGCACGACCTACGCCACCGGCGATCATCTCGCGATCTTCGCGCGCAATCCCAAACCGCAGGTCGATCTTGCAATCGAACGTTTGGGCGTGCCGGGGGCGGCGCAGCTTGTGCTGTCAGGCGCGAGCGGGCGGTTCCGCCATCTGCCGCTCGGGCGGACAGTGACGGTGCGGCAATTGCTGACCGATTTCGTCGAACTCCAGGATGTGCTGCCCAAACGCGCGATCGACGCCGCGATTGCCGCGACGCGTTGCCCGCACACGCTCTCGCAATTGCAGACGATGGCAGGCGAAGGCTGGGACGAAGTGCAGCAATCGCGGTTGTCGTTGCTCGGGCTGCTGATCAAATTTCTTGCGGTCGACATGGGGCTCGATCAGTTCGTCGAACTCTCATCAGCGATCGCGCCGCGATTCTATTCGATTGCGTCATCGCCGCTCGCTTCGCCCGACATTGCCGATCTGATCGTCGGCACGATCAAGGCGCCCGCCTGGTCGGGCGTCGGCGAGCATCAGGGCTTCGCCTCGACGCACATGCGCGATATGGCACCCGGCGAGCATGTCTTCGGTTATGTCCGGCGGCCCAATCCGCCGTTCGCGCCGCCTGCCGATGCAGCCACGCCGATGATCCTGATCGGCCCCGGCACCGGCGTGGCACCATTTCGCGGCTTTCTTCAAGAACGCGAAACGCAACGTGCAAATGGCGTGACGACCGGCCCGATCCACCTGTTCTACGGCTTCAAACACCCCGATCACGACTGGCTGTGCCGCGCCGAAATGGAGCGCTGGGCCGCGAGCGGTCTGGTCACGCTCCACCTCGCGCAGTCGGCAGTGGAAGGCCAGCCCGACTATGTTCAGCACGCGCTTGCCAATGCGTCAGACCAAATCTGGCCGCTGATCGAGGCAGGAGCCAACATCTATGTCTGCGGAGACGGCCGCCAGATGGCCCCAGCCGTCCGCGAGGCACTGATCGACACGGCCGAAGCCAAAACCGGCCAATTGCGCGATGCTGCCTCCGCGTGGCTCGAAGGATTGATCGACGAAGGCCGCTACCATCAGGATGTCTACGGCTTCGGAAAATAGACCTTATTACTTGCTGGACCGGGCATCCTGCCCCTTGGACAGATCGAGCGAAGGCGCGGTAGCCTCGTGCGTCGACATCGAGCTGTCGCCATCGGCACTGCGGCTATGCTCTTTCATCGACTTAGAAACTTCGGTGAAAATCTGCTGCGTTTCGCGCCCGATCGCTTCGGGATGTGCCGAGATGTATGCCGTCGTCGCCTCGCGCAAAATCCGCGAGTCGGGCGCTCGCCCTGCGATCTGCGCGTCCATATATTCGAACATCGCCGGAAGGCCGACCGATGTGGCGTAAACCTGACCATCGGCGATCATCTGATCCTCGCTGGTGGCCGCGCCGGGGTCGAATACGATGCTCACTTGGGTTTGCGCGCTGCCTTTGGCCTCGGCACTGGCGACAAGCGCGCCGATGTAGCGGTTGTTGCGCCGGAACTTCCATTCGATCTGGTAGCCCGATTTGCGTTCGACCGTCACGGTGCCGTCCTGAAGGAATGCACTCTTCAGTCCCGGTGGCACGCCAGTGCGCTGCATCGCGGAGAACACCTGCGCGATCGGCTGATTATATGTGGCCCTGCGCTCTGTCCCACCAAGAATAAAACCGCCCGCAGCAGCCATGCAGACGCATGTCGTGACGGCCATTGTGCGCATCGCAGCCTCCTGTTGCTCACTGGCCGGAACTAGCGGCGGCCCGTAAACAAACCGCTAAGCTACGTGCAACGCTCATCCTCCCCATTTCAACCGAAATGGGGAGGATGGCGCCGTTCAGCCTAGGACGCAGTCACCAGCGCCTCTGCCGCCTTCAGCCCTGCCCGCGCCTTGAGGGTCAGCGGCGTTGGCTCGATCTTCCAATCGGTGACGATTGCCTCGCCACGCGCCTTGTCTTCGGGCGTCATCGCGGCGGTAAATTCGGCGATCCAGTCAAGCTGCTTCTGCGGCAGTGCAATCGTCTGTTTCAGTGCCAGCGTGTAATAGGCAAAGGTGCGCGCCGCATCTTTGGGGATCGCATCGCTATTGTGGAGTGAGGCGAGTGCCCGAAGCGCCAGAACATCGCCCTGCTGCGCGGCACGCGTCAGCCACTCGAGCGCTTGGTCGATCTCGCCGACTTCGAAATGCAACCGCGCGACATCGTGCTGTGCGCTCGCATAGCCAGCCTCTGCCGCTATGGTTTTCCATTTCAGCGCCTCGGCTATATCCTTCGCGATCACCGCCTCGTCGAGCCCCTGATAGAAGCTGCCGAGCATATAAGCGGCGAGCGGGTCACCGGCGTCCGCCGCGCTCCGGAATTGCGCGAGTGCCGCCGCCTGGTCCTTCGCCCCGCCCAGCCCCAGATGCCGCATCATGCCGAGCTGATACTGCGCTTCGGCGCTGCCTGTATCGGCGCGAAGTTCGAGCATGGTGACAAGGTCTGCGCGATTGATTTCGGCCAACGCTGGGGATGCTACCAGCAACGCCAGCGACGCAATCCAGCGGATCATTTGGCCGCCCGCAATGCCGTAATCGTCGTCCCTGCGCTTATGCGTTCAGGGTCGGTTTTGAGGTGGAGGACGCGGACGCCCCTATGCTGCATCGCTTCGGATAGGGCGGGTGCGAATTCGGCAGTCGTCTCGACCGTCGCGGCCCATGCGCCATAGGCCCGGCCGAGCGCGGCAAAATCCGGATTGCGCAATTCGGTGCCAACCACGCGCCCGGGATATTCGCGCTCCTGATGCATCCGGATCGTGCCGTAAGTGCCGTTATCGACGATAATCACCAGCATGTTGCAGCCATATTGAATCGCGGTTGCCAGTTCCTGCCCGTTCATGAGGAAATCGCCGTCGCCCGCGAGCGCCACGACCTTGCGTGTCGGGTTCCGCAGCGAGGCGGCGACAGCGGCCGGGACGCCGTAGCCCATTGCGCCTGCTGTCGGGGCGAGCTGGCACGACTGTCCGGCAT
>JANPIQ010000142.1:0-12349 GCA_031425075.1 Sphingomonadales bacterium | reverse complement strand
TTGTGCGCGATCTGGCCGAGCGCGACGAAGACGCGGACCTTGGGCAATTCTCCCACCTGCGCCGCGAGGAACTGGCGGCAGGTGGCAATCTCTATAGGCGTTGGCTTGTTCTCGGGCGGCAGGCATTTGACCGCGTTAATGATGATTGCCCCCTTCAGCGCAAAGCCGTCATCGGACCGCGCGTCATAAATCCCCGTCGTCAGCCCGAATTTGGCGAGCGTCGCAAACAGCAGATCGCCCGCAAAATCGCCGGTAAAGGGCCGTCCCGTCCGGTTCGCACCATGCTTCCCCGGAGCCAGCCCGATAATGCCGAGCCACGCGTCCGGGTCGCCAAATGCAGGCACCGGGGCGTTCCACCAATCGGGATATTCGACGCGGCAGGCGTGGCGGAATTCGACAAGCCTTGGACACAAAGGGCAATCGCGCGGTGGTTCGGTTTCGGGCAGGGGCGCCACAAATCGGTTATTCATCGATCATCGTCTCGATCGTTCCAGCCGGATCGATGAAGAACTCGCGATACAGCCGGAAGGCGGGGGTATCCTGATAACGCGCTTCGTGGAGCCCGGACGGATCGAGCAAGAGCAACTTCGCGCCCGGCATGGCCATGAGGATGGGCGAATGCGTTGCGATGATTGCCTGCATCCGACCTTCTGAGGCCTGCGTCAGGATCATGGCGATGAACTCGAACTGGCGTTTAGGGGACAATGCCGATTCGGGTTCGTCGAAGATATAGAGGCCTTTGGCGCGCATCCGTTCGGTGAAGAACCTCAGAAAGCCTTCGCCATGCGAATGTTCGAGGAAGCCCGGGCCAGTTTCATCGGAATCGTAAGCCGATTGTTCGAGAAAGTTTGCTAGACCGAAAAAACTCTCAGCTCGGAAGAACCAGCCTGCCCCGAGTTTGGGGAGCCAACTTGCACCCATTACCTTTGCAAGATTGCCGCCGTCGCTCTCTGCCCACGGATCGGTTTCGAACCTTTGATGATCGCGCGATCCGCCAATCTTGCCGAAACCGGCCAGCGTTGCGATCGATTCTAGCAAGGTGGATTTGCCCGTTCCATTGTCGCCGACAATGATCGTGACCGGATTATCGAATGTCAGTTCGAAGCCGGGTGCGCGAAACAACGGGATCGAAAACGGGTATAGGTGCCGATCCTCAACCTCGTCGTCCTTGATCCAGATGCGCTTGAGCCAAGGTGGCGGCAGTTTTGTTTCGAAACCGCGCGCCACGTTACGGCACCAAAACCGTATCCTCGGCAACCGCTGCCGTCTCGGGATAGTCGAGCGTATAGTGCAGCCCGCGGCTTTCCTTGCGGCGCAATGCCGAACGGATGATCAGATCGGCGACTTCGACCAGATTGCGGAGTTCGATCAGGTCGGGCGTCACGCGGAAGGCGCTGTAATATTCCTCGACCTCGCGCCGCAGCAGCTCGATCCGGTTTTGCGCGCGTTCGAGCCGCTTTGTGCTGCGAACGATGCCGACGAAGTTCCACATAAAATGCCGGATTTCGCGCCAGCATTGTGCGATCACGACCTCTTCATCGCTGTCGGTCACGCGGCTTTCGTCCCACGGCATGATCGCCGGCGGCTGGGGAAAGCTGTCCCACTGCGCCTCGATATCGCGCGCCGCCGCATCGCCGAACACGAAGCATTCCAGCAGCGAGTTGGAGGCCAGCCGGTTCGCGCCGTGCAGCCCCGATTGCGTCACCTCGCCTGCCGCATAAAGCCCCTTGGCATCGGTGCGGCCGTTGAGATCGATCAGCACTCCGCCGCAGGTGTAATGCTGCGCCGGCACCACCGGGATCGGCTGCGTCGTGATGTCGATGCCCAGCGTCAGCAGCTTTTCGTAGATCGTCGGGAAATGGTGCCGCACGAAATCGGCGGGTTTGTGGCTGATATCGAGATAGACATAATCGAGCCCGTCGCGCATGATTTCGGCATCATTGGCGCGCGCCACCACATCGCGCGGGGCGAGTTCGGCGCGTTCGTCATAGTCGGGCATGTAGCGATGCCCGGTCTTGGGATTGATCAGCAGGCCGCCTTCGCCGCGCACAGCCTCTGTGATCAGGAAGTTCTTGACAGTCAGATTGTAGAGGCAGGTCGGGTGAAACTGCATAAATTCCATGTTCGACACGCGGCACCCGGCACGCCATGCCATCGCGATGCCATCGCCCGTCGCGCCGCGCGGGGCGGTCGAATAAAGATAAGTCCGCCCCGCGCCGCCTGTCGCGAGGATCGTCGCGCGCGATGTCCACGTCTCGACGCGCCCCGTTTGCCGGTTGAGCGCATAGACGCCATGGATGCGCCCGCTCGTTGAAAACCGCTCCTGATGCCGCCCGTGGATCAGGTCGATCGCGACCATATCGGGCACCAGCATGATATTGGGATGCGCGATCGCCGCTGCTTCCAATGCCTGCTGCACGGCCCAGCCGGTGGCGTCATCGACATGGACGATCCGCCGGTGCGAATGCCCGCCTTCACGCGTCAGGTGCCAGTCATTTCCGTCGAGATTGAACGGCACGCCCAAATCGGCCAGCCGCTGGATCGCTTCAGGTGCCCGCTCGATCACGAAATCAACGGTTTCGCGCCGGTTGAGCCCGCCACCTGCCACCATGGTATCTTCGATATGGTTTTCGAAACTGTCCTCAGGTTCGAGCACCGCTGCGATCCCGCCTTGCGCCCACGCAGTCGCCCCATCGGAGATCGCGCCTTTGGCGAGCACCGCAACCCGTCGCGTCTGCGCGAGTTGCAGCGCAGCGGTCAGGCCTGCCGCGCCCGAGCCGATGATCAGGATATCGGTGTTCATGCCGCCCGCGTCAGGTTGAGGAACACATCCTCAAGATCCGCATCGCGCGTGGTAACATCGGCGATACCGTATCCTGCCGCTTGCACCGCGCCGAGCACGTCTCCGGCATTGGCCTGCGCCTTGTTATAGGTGATCGCGAGGATGCGGTCGCCGACCTGCACCACTTTCTGGAACACTGCCGATTGCGGCACCGAAGGCATGTCACGATCAACGGTCACCTCGACAACTTTCTCCTTCGCCATGCCGACCAGTTCGCGCGTCGGCTTGTCGGCCACCACTTCGCCATGGTTGATGATCGCGATCCGGTCGCACAATTCCTCGGCCTCTTCGAGGTAATGCGTGGTCAGTACGATCGTCACGCCCCGCTGGTTGAGTTCGCGGACATAGGCCCAGAGCTGCTGCCGCAATTCGATGTCTACGCCTGCCGTCGGTTCATCGAGGACGAGAATCGGCGGAGAATGCACCATCGCCTTGGCGACGAGCAGCCGCCGCTTCATGCCCCCCGACAGCGTTCGCGCATAGGCATTGGCCTTGTCATCGAGCCGGACAGCACGCAGCAATTCCATCGACCGCCGCTTGGCCTTGAGCACACCATAAAGCCCGGCGACAAGCTCGAGCGTTTCGAACGGCGTGAAGAACGGATCGAACACAATCTCCTGCGGCACGATACCGATCGAATATTTGGCATTGCGTGGGTGCGCATCGATATCAAAGCCCCAGATCGACGCGTTCCCCGATGTTTTTGTCACCAGCCCCGCCAATATGTTGATGATCGTGGATTTCCCCGCGCCATTGGGCCCGAGCAGCCCGTATATCTGCCCGCGCGGTATATCGAGGCTGACACCCCTCAACGCCTCCTTTCCGCCGGCATAGACTTTGCGCAGGTTGACGATGGCAATTGCGGATTGGGTCATCCTTGGCTGAATAGCTGTCCCCGCCTTCTTCGCAAGCCCGCGCTGCTGCGTAACCCTGCTTCCCAGCGCTTCCGGCATCTTTCGATGACGTTAACCATTCGCCTTGAGTCCCGGTTAGCTGCGCGGCCGCAACTCAGCAACATGAACCGGATTTCTTGTGCTGCCGTTCTTGGCCTATGTGCCATGACGACGCCCGCCCCGCTCCAGGCCGCGGGGGCGAATGCACCCGCCAAGGCGATTGTGGTCCGCAGGCTTTCGCTGGTCAAAACCGACGACCTTGATTTCGGCACCGTCGCGCGCAGCGCACTTCCCGGCACGGTTGTCATTAATCCGGCAACGGGCGCGCGGACCGCGACTGGCGGCGCGATCGCAGCAGGTGGCACACCGCAACGCGCAACTTTTGTCGGTGCTGGCCAGATCGGCATACTCAGCATCGTTTCGATAGGGCCATCGCCGATTCTGTCGAACGGCAGCGGTGGCACAATGCCCACTCTGCTGGCCGTCAATGGTGGTACCGGCATCCGTCTGTTTCCCGGAACAGGCGTCCAGACCTTCGCAGTTGGCGGCACATTAACGGTGGGCTCCAATCAAGCCGAGGGAAACTATACAGGCAGCTTTACGCTGACGGTCAATTATCTCTGACGCGTTGCGCGGCAGCGGCCCTGTTGCTAGGCCTGCGCGCATGATCGCAGAGCCCGAAACCATCAAGGTCAAGACCCGTCGCATCTCGTGCGACGGCGCAAGCGATATTCCGGGCGGTGCAGCACTGGGCCACCCGCGCGTGTGGCTCGAAATCGACGAAAAGGGCTATGTCGAATGCGGGTACTGCGACAGGCGGTTCGTGCTGTCGGGCGGGCCTGCCGACGCCAGGTAAAAGCGCTCAACTTCTAACACCGTGTTAATCCTGTTCGATCAGGCCTTGGCGACTTGCTCGCTCTAAACCAGTCGGATGACGGGGGTTTCGGTATATCGATTGAGCGTAGCGGGCTTTGTCGCGTTGGCAGCGCTTGTGCTCCACAGCGCGGCGGACGCAGCAAGTAGTGTTGCACGCAGCCGCGGCCAGATCCGCCAGCCGGTGACCATCGTCAACACAGGCGATCTCGATTTCGGGAACGTGATCAGAGGCACGACTGCCGGAACCGTCACGATCAACGCGCGGACCGGCGTGCGCACGCGGACCGGCGGGACGGTGTTGCAAGGGACAGCGTTCCGCCGCGCAGGCTTCACAAGCACGGCAACCGGTGGACGGATCGTGCGCTACACGCTCGGGAATCCGGCGATCACATTGGCAGGTCCGGGCGGTGCCACGATGACAGTCAATGTCTTCCGGATCAGCATCAATGGTGCCAACCCGCAAACCTTGCCGCGCAATGCAACGATGCCGCTGACCGGTGCCAGCAGCATCAATATCGGCGCACGTTTGAATGTTGCGGCAAACCAGGCCGATGGCGCATATCTTGGCAATTTCACGCTGACGATGAATTACCAGTGAGGGCAGTTGCGCTGCTTCTGGTGCTGGCTGGCGAAGGCGCGGCTCTTGCGGCGAGCGGCACCGGAACTGCCCGGACCACGACGTTGAGCGCGCTTGGCATCGTCAATCAGGCCCCGCTCGATTTCGGTAACATTATTCCCAATGCAGGCGGAACGGTGACGGTGAATGCTCAGACAGGGGCCGCAACGCGTGTCGGTGTGGTTGCGGCTGGCGGCGGGACGATTTCGGCGGCGCGCTTCGTTGTGGCAGCAACGCCGGGCCGAACGGTGACCTTCAACCTGACGCCGAACAACAACCTCGTCCTCAACCGAATCGGTGGAGGCGCTTCGATGACGGTCCAGCAATTCCGCGTCAGTTTCGACGGCGGATCACCCAGCCCGATTGGCCCCAACCGCACAGTGCCTGCCAATGGCGCGCTGACTGTGCAGATCGGCGGGCGGCTGACCGTCGGTGCGGCACAACCCGAAGGTGTTTATGAAGGCAATTTCGTTTTGAACGTCGAGTATCAGTAGCATCGCGGCAAAGCGATCTTATATCGACCGAATGACAAACCTTACTGACCCCCGATCCTTCCTTTATCGCGACGGCCAGCTTGATCCTGACCGTGCCGCGATCCTGACCCGCGACCTTCTGTCAAAGTGCGATGATGGCGAGCTCTATTTGCAATATCGGGCATCGGAGGCGTTCGGGTTTGACGATGGGCGCCTCAAGACCGCCGATTATTCGACCGACGCAGGGTTCGGCCTGCGCGGTGTATCGGGCGAAATGACTGGCTTTGCCCATGCCAACGAACTGAGCGAAGCGGCAATCCGACGGGCGGGAGAAACGCTGAGCCTGCTTGATCCCGCCAAGGGCAGCCGCTCCGCGCCGCCACGCAAGAACAACCGGCACCTTTACACCGCCGATGATCCAATGGGCCTGATCCCGTTCGCGAAGAAAGTGGCGCTATGCCAGGCGATCGATGCTGCTGCTCGCGCACGCGATCCGCGCGTTGTGCAGGTGTCGGCGTCGCTGGCGGCAAGCTGGTCGGTGGTCGAGATCGTCCGCCCCGATGGCTATGTTGCGACCGATGTGCGGCCTTTGGTGCGGCTCAATGTTTCGATCGTGGTCGAGAGCAAGGGTCGTCGCGAATCGGGGAGCTTCGGAATTGGGGGGCGATATCTCTACGACCGGCTGTTCGAAGAGCCGACCTGGAATCGCGCGATCGACGAGGCTTTGGCGCAAGCACTGGTCAACCTTGAAAGCGTTGCTGCCCCTGCGGGCGAAATGACTGTGCTCGTTGGCCCTGGCTGGCCGGGCGTGTTGCTCCACGAAGCCGTCGGCCATGGCCTTGAAGGCGATTTCAACCGGAAAGGCACCAGCGCTTTTTCAGGCCGGATCGGTGAACGTGTTGCCGCTTGCGGCGTCACTGTCGTCGATGATGGCAGCCTTGAGGCACGGCGAGGATCGCTGTCGATCGACGATGAAGGCACACCGACGCAGGAAACGGTGCTGATCGAAGACGGCATTCTTAAAGGCTATATGCAGGACCGGCTCAACGCGAGACTGATGGGGGTTGCGGCAACGGGCAATGGCCGGCGCGAATCCTATGCCCACGCGCCGATGCCGCGGATGACCAACACTTTTATGAAGGACGGCCCCGACGATCCGGCCGAGTTGCTAAGCCGCGTCAAATCGGGAATTTTTGCCAAAAGTTTCGGTGGCGGACAGGTCGATATCGTCAGCGGGAAGTTCGTGTTCAGCTGCACCGAGGCGTATAAGATCGAAAACGGACGGCTGGGGGCACCGATTAAGGGTGCAACGCTGATCGGCGACGGACCAACTGTCCTAACCCGCGTGTCGGGCATCGGGAACGACATGGCCTTGGATGAAGGGATCGGCATCTGCGGCAAGGGCGGGCAAAGCGTACCGGCAGGCGTCGGGCAACCGACGCTGCTGATCGACGGATTGACGGTTGGCGGCACAGGCTAAGTGGCGAAAGTTTGCTGGTCGTCGGCCACCCACTTGACGCCGTGTTCTAAACAGCAGGGTCCTCTGGCGCGGGGATGAACGGCTGGAGCGCGAGCCATGAGATCAGATCGCGCAGCGGAAGTTCGTGCGCGAAGAACAGTCCGGCATAGTCTGCCGACGTCCATTGTACGCGCGCCGGAAATGTCCCGAGTTCGCCGATATTGATGACGATTTTCTGCATGACTTTAAGGTTGGGGTCGGCGGGCACTTTGAGGCCGTTTTGCGAAATGTCGAACAGCCATGTGTCCAGATGGCCTTCTGCCGTGGAGATCGACACCGGGGCGCGCGCAGCGACGCGGGGTTTGCGCGCCACCTTTCCCTTGGCAAGATCGGAAGGTTTTGAAATCACGTTGGCAACGTCGATCGAGTGATCGAACTGCAAACCGAAAATGGAACCATTGCGCCACAATATCCGGCCAATCAGCGGTTCGGCATCGTGCAGCGACACCCCGAGTGTGCCGCCGACATCGACAGGCGCGCTGTTGTAGATCATGCACAAATCGATCATCATCCCGCCAGTCGATATGTTTCTCACGATACCGAGCGTCTGGCGCGATTCAGACGTCAACTTCGCAACGCGGAGCGTCGTGAGAAATCGCTGGTGCGCCCGGCGATCGTCGCGATCGTCATTACTGTAGGTCTGCGGCAACTCGCGTCGGAATTTCGCAGCGATATCGGACGATGGTTTCATAACGCGGTGCTGCCCCTTTTGGTTGAGTCCGGTGGTATGATTGCTGGGGGACAATCATGACCACCGGACTACTGCAAATCGATAATCATGATCTTGCGCGCGGCCGGGTTGGGGTCGGCGGCGGCAATGCCATGCTGATCGATCGAACGGAGCTTATGCGGCAAACTGAGATAGTCTCTGCCCCGCGGATCGCGGGATTGATCAAGATCGCCCGATTTTAGCGCCACTCCATTCTGAACTCTCGCCTTCGCCACCGATTGCGGCTTTCCCTCTCTGAACTCTGCTATTGCTGCTGCTTGGAAAGAGACCAACCAAACCCATGCACCCACAACAACGAGAGGGAGACGACAGTTCATGGATGGAACGTCGCAACTTTACATTTCGAGCGCGAGTTTCACACCGTTTATCGTAGACGAATGGCCCATAATTGCTTTATATCAACACTTTACGTCGATTACCCATGTTGGGCGTTGGATCCGTTAAAGACGAATTCATACCCGTTTCATGAATTATGTAACTGTTACAAAAGCAGTTTGACCCTTTGTTGCGTTAGGTCACCACTATGAACGATATTGCTGTCAGCCCTCAGGCGCGCCCTGGGTTCGAGGCTGTTGTGCTCAATGAACGCGCGTCGATCCTGGCAACGCGATCGTTCCAGCGGTCACCTTTGCTGTCCAAATTGCTGACCTATCTCGTCGATCAGACGCTTGCCGGTGCCGGGGACAGTTTGAAGGCATATACGGTAGCGATCGATGGGCTTGATCGGCCCGAGAATTTCGATGCCAAGAACGATAGTTATCCGCGCGTCCAGATGGTGCGGTTGCGGAGCGCGCTCGGATCGCATTATGCAAAGCACGCGCCGGAGGGGAATCTGTGCCTCTATTTCCGGCCTGGGTCATATCGCGCCCGCGTCGGCGGTCTCGGCGTTGCTTATCCCGAGCTGTATCGCCCATTGTCGGCAAAAGCGGGCGAGGACGCCGACGCCGATCAGCCGCCGTCCGATCGCCTGCGGACGATGCCAGGACGAGGCAAGCGCTTTCCTGCGAAATTTGCGCTGATCGGGTTGGCTGCAGGCGCGGTCATGGCAGCGCTGTTTACCTTTCTTGTATCGCCCGGGATGCGATTCTTCGATCGCGGTATCGATGCTGCAGCAGCTGACAGCCCCATCATGCTGATCGCGGTATCGGATACGGGGGCGAATTCGTTCGAAGCCCCGCTCGCACGCGCGGTATCGGCCCGGTTGATTGATGGGCTTCGTCGGTCGTGGACCACGCAAGTCCAGCTCGGACCAGGCGGGACCGGAACTGCCACTGCGCACGCGTCTTATCGGCTCGATGTCCAGATTGAGAATGATGGCGGCGGGCAATCGATGGTCCACGGCCGGTTGAACGATATCGCGACAGAAACGATCATCTGGTCGAGGTCGATCGAATCGTCCGCATTGAAAACGGACCTTGATGCCATCGTTGCGGCGATAGTCGTCGACATTGCGTCGCCCACCGGAGCCATAGTCGTCCAGGAAACACGGAAACTGAAACCAGCAGCGATCGCAGGCTATCCGTGCCTGTTGCGATATTTCCGGTATCTTGGTTCGCGCGATGCCGCGCTTGAGGCCGAAGTATCGTCATGCTTGGAACAACCGGTTAGCGAAGACCGGCTAAGGGCAACAATATACGCTGTCAGGTCGTTCTTCGAACTGGAAAACAGCGCGGGAACGCCCGACCGCAAGGCCCGTCTTGGAACGGCATCGAGCTTTGCCAACAAGGCCGCCGACGCTGACATTCACGATCCCTATGCCCAGCTCGCGCTTGCGCGAATCCGGTATATTTCGGACAATTGTCCTTCTGGGAACCATCATTCCACCTTGGCCTACGCTGCCAATCCTTTTGATCCTGCGTTGGTTTCGCTTCTGGCAACACATGCAAAACGCTGTGGCCATCCCGATGCATCGGCGCTGCTTGATAGGGCATTTGCCCTCATGAGCGAGGGAAATTCATATGCTCGCCTCCCTCTGGTCGTTGCAACGATCATGCACGATGAGCCCGAGCGCCTCGCCGCGCTGCCACCCAGTCGTAAACCCGGCAATGGTTCGAGCCTGCTCAGCTATCACCTTTGTGAAACGTTGACAGCGGCAGCTCTGGGCGACCGGCTGCGCGCGATTGCACACTGGAACAGCTTTATTGCTGCGTCACCAGCGAAGCATCCATCGAACGACGCGCGGTTGAAGCAGATCATTCTGTCCGATACGCTTCGGACGGCGTTGATCGATTATCTTGTGCGCAAGGGAATCACCAAAGCGACAGCATCGAACGCCTAACCCGAAGTCAGGCAGCCTCAGCCAGGCTCCGCTTATAGATGCTGTTCATCGGGTAGCTGAACAACTTCATCACCATCGGTTCGAAAAATTCGAGTGGCAATGTGTCGTATTCGGGGTCGAAAGACGGACAATCATATTTGTCGATAAACTCCTCGCACGCCGCGAAATGTTCATGCCCGCGAAATTGTTCGCGCATGTCGGGATCTAGGCCGATATGGTGGAAGAAATTGATGCCCTGAAATATGCCGTGGTGTTGCGTGATCCAGTGGAGTTCTTCGGAAACGAACGGCTTGATGATCGCTGCAGCAATGTCGGGATGATTATACGCCCCAAGCGTATCGCCGATATCGTGGATCAACGCCATCACGACATAATCTTCGGGTCGGCCGTCGCGATGTGCACGGGTTGCAGTTTGCAAACAATGCGTCAACCGGTCGATCGCAAAACCGCCAAAATCGCCATCGAGCAGTTTCAAATGCGTCAGCACACGTTCGCCACCACGCGGGGAAAAGCCCTTAGCGCTTTCCATAATTGTCATCCAATCATCCTGCGTCGACTGGCTCATATCGGTGAAGCTGGCGCGCGCGCCGTGCATATCGGTCATCTCTTTTCTCCTCATTGCAAAGATTAGCGCGGGCATAACAAGGGTCAATGCCGCGAAAGCGACACGTAGCACAAATCGTCTCTTGCAAATGCGTGGTGACCGTCAATCCATACAACGGAGAACCGCTGGCGAACTTCATCGCCGAAGACAGCTGGTCGAATGCTGCCGCTTAAACTGCACATGACCCTGTTCCTGCCCTCCGCACTGTCATCATGGGTGCTGGTAGCCTTGTCGATCATGCTGCTCGGCTTCGGCCTTTCCGGGGTGTATCTGTGGTGGCCGGGGCGCAAGCGGATCAAAACGGCCGTCGCGATTCCCAAACCCCAAAGCCCGATCAGCCTGCGCCGGTGTCACGCCGGTATCGGGTTTTGGACATCGCCTCTCATCATTTTGGCAGGCATCACCGGTTTGATGCTGACCAAGTTCGATTGGGCAGAGGCCATTACGGCCCCGCTTGGTGCGTCTGCCGAGTTCGATCCGGCAACAGCGCCCAAAGCCGTTTGCAGCCAGACTGCTACGACCAGCGCGGGCGACGCACTCACCACTGCGCGTGCGAAATATCCGGGGCGTGAACTGGCGTCGATGTTTTTGCCCTCTGCCACATCTCCGGTCTATTCGATCTGGCTTCGTCCTGCAGACAGCACCATTCCCGCGCGCGGCAATACCGAAGTTATCGTCGATGTCGGATGCGGCAACGTGCCTTTCGCCCGCAACGATGCCGAAATGAAAGCCGGTGACACCGTACTGACTTATCTGGTCGAGCTTCATAACGCACGGCTTCTGGGGCTGATCGGCGAGGGTCTGATCGTGATCCAGGGGCTTGCGCTGACGATACTACCGCTGGCCGGGATCATGCTCTGGCTGTGGAAACGCCGCAGAAGGCGGTCGGCGCGCAGCATCGCCGAGTCAGGGCTTCGCACCGACGATCTCTTCCCCGCCGAATAGCCGCGCTTCACCCCCGCGCGTCTTTGCGCTACACACCTGCCGATGGCGGTAACCGGGCTTCGGTCCCAACCTTTTTTCGACGACAAGAACCGGGCGTTCTGGACGCTGCAATCGGCAGGGTGGAGCTTTTATCTGCTGCTACGCATGGCGTCGGGGATCGGCAATGGCGCGACGCTGTCGTTCATCATCCCGGTCATTGTTTCGGCCGCGGCAGGCTATTCGCTGACACTGGTGATGGGTGCGGTTTACCGCTTGCTGATTAGCAGGCGCGCTGTTGTCATCTGGATCGGGTCTTCGATAACGGTGGCGGTGGCAGTGGCGCTGTATTCGGCAATCGATGCGTGGATGTATGCGGTCCTTGATCGCGAAGGGGCCCCGTTCAACGGCGCGCTGTTCCTGGGCTCTGTCATGATCAATTCGCTGCTTCTGGGCGGGTGGACCGCGCTGTATTACATGATCAATTTCTACCTGCTGCTTGAAGCGCAGAAGGATCAGATGACCGCGCTAGGCAACCAGGCGACCGCCGCGCAGCTTGCTATGCTGCGGTATCAGCTCAACCCGCATTTTTTATTC